>CANCPA010000005.1 GCA_947379895.1 Chitinophagaceae bacterium
ATCGAAGCAAGAAACAAAATGAAGAAAGGCGTTGACACTTTGGCAAACGCTGTAAAAGTAACATTGGGACCTAAAGGTCGTAATGTAGTTATAGAAAAGAAATTCGGTGCACCTCAAGTTACTAAAGATGGTGTTTCTGTAGCTAAAGAAATTGAATTGGAGGATCCAATTGAAAATATGGGTGCACAAATGGTGAAAGAAGTAGCTTCAAAAACTGCAGATATCGCAGGTGATGGTACTACTACTGCAACTGTTTTGGCTCAATCTATTATTAGCGAAGGTTTGAAGAATGTTGCTGCAGGTGCAAATCCAATGGATTTGAAACGTGGCATCGATAAGGCTGTAACTAAGGTCATTGCTAACTTGAAATCTCAATCTCAAGCAGTTGGAGACGACAGCAAAAAGATTGAACAAGTAGCTACAATTTCTGCAAACAGTGATGCTGTTATCGGTAAGTTGATTGCTGATGCAATGGCAAAGGTTGGTAAAGAAGGTGTTATTACTGTTGAAGAAGCAAAGGGTACTGATACTACAGTTGATGTAGTAGAAGGTATGCAATTTGATCGTGGTTATATCTCTCCTTATTTTGTTACAAATAGCGAAAAAATGGAAGTTGAATTGCAAAATCCTTTTATCTTAATTTATGATAAGAAGATTTCTGCAATGAAGGATATCCTTCATATCTTAGAAAAAGTTGCTCAAAGCGGTCGTCCTTTGGTAATCATCGCTGAAGATTTAGAAGGTGAAGCATTGGCTACATTGGTTGTAAACAAATTACGTGGCACAATCAAGGTTGCTGCTGTTAAGGCTCCTGGATTTGGAGATAGAAGAAAAGAAATGTTGACTGATATTGCTATCCTTACTGCAGGAACTGTTGTAAGTGAAGAGCAAGGTTACAAATTAGAAAATGCTGATTTAACTTATTTGGGTCAAGCATCTTCAATCACAATTGATAAAGATAATACTACTATCGTAGGTGGTAAAGGAACTAAGGAAGATATCACTGCTCGTGTAAATCAAATTAAGGCACAAGTTGAAAATACAACTTCTGACTACGATCGTGAAAAACTACAAGAGCGTTTGGCTAAGTTGAGCGGTGGAGTTGCAGTTCTTTATGTAGGTGCTGCTACAGAAGTAGAAATGAAGGAAAAGAAAGACCGCGTTGATGATGCTTTACACGCAACTCGTGCTGCTGTTGAAGAAGGTATCGTTCCAGGTGGTGGTGTTGCTTACATCCGTGCTATCGAAAGTCTTGAAGGGTTGAAGGGTGACAATGTAGATGAGACAACAGGTATCCAAATTGTTAAACGTGCTATCGAAGAACCTCTTCGTCAAATAGTGGTTAACAGTGGAATTGAAGGTTCAATCGTAGTACAAAAGATCAAGGAAGGAAAAGCTGACTTTGGTTTCAATGCACGTACTGAAGTTTACGAAAACTTGTTGGCTGCGGGTGTTATCGATCCAACTAAGGTTACTCGTGTTGCTTTGGAAAATGCAGCATCAATTGCAGGTATGTTGTTAACAACAGAATGTGTTATTGCTGATAAGCCTAAGAAAGATGAAGGTGGTTCTCATGGTGCTCCTGATATGGGCGGTATGGGTGGATATTAATATTCAGACTTACTTATATAAAAGTCCTGCTTACTCTAAAGTGAGCGGGACTTTTTTTTTTTGAATGAATTTTTAATTTTGATTAGTTTGAATTTAAAAGGGAGAAGAATTGTAGATTAATACAGTTCTTCTCCCTTTAATTTAATACAGAAATTGTTTTAAGTTAAAATTGAAAATTAATCAATTTAACCCTGATTATATTTCTAGAATCCCCACTTCACTAAAGTTGCGCCCCAAGTAAAGCCCCCACCGAAAGCAGCAAGTACTAGGTTGTCGCCTTTTTTTAATTTATCTTTCCAATCCCATAAGCAAAGCGGAATTGTTGCAGCTGTTGTGTTACCATAACGGGCGATATTAATCATTACCTTTTCAATTGGTAATCCCATTCTATTAGCAGTTGCATCAATAATCCGAAGATTTGCCTGATGTGGAACTAACCAATTTACATCATCACCAGTAAGGTTATTACGTTCCAATAATTCAGCACTAACATCAGCCATGCCTTTTACTGCGTATTTAAATACAGACTTACCTTCTTGAAAAATATAGTGTTCCTTTGAAAGGACGGTATCTACTGTAGCAGGTCTTAACGAACCACCTGCTTTAATATGTAAGAAATCCTTGCCGGATCCATCGCTTTTCAACAAGCTGTCCTGTACACCATAACCTTCAGTGTTAGGTTCCAATAATACAGCAGCGGCACCATCACCAAAAATAATACAGTTGTTACGTTCTGTATAATCAATGATGCTACTCATTTTATCAGCACCTAATACGATAACTTTTTTATATCTACCACTTTCAATATAACTAGCTCCAGTTGTTAAGGCAAAAAGAAACCCACTGCAAGCAGCACTCAAATCATAACCAAAAGCATTTGTAGCTCCTACTCTATGCGAAATTATATTAGCTGTAGAAGGGAAAAACATATCAGGGGTAACAGTTGCACAGATAATGCAATCAATCTCAAGTGGATCAATATTTCTTTGTTTTAATAAGTCTAAAACAGCTGGGACACCTAAATCACTTGTAGCAGTACCAGGTTCTTTCAAGATTCGTCTTTCAGAAATTCCTGTTCTAGTTCTAATCCATTCATCGTTAGTATCAACCATTTTCTCTAGGTCAAAATTGGTCAACTTCGTCTCAGGAACATACCCACCTATTGCGGTAATGGCAGCAGTTATTTTACTCATGTAGTCGTTTTAATTAAATAATTTTTGCACTAGCGGCGTAAAAGTAAAAGTTTTAGAACACATTTATGCCCTTCTTAACTTTCATTTACAATAATAAAGCGATTTTAAAGTATAATAAAGCAAAAAATGTTATTGATCAGCCTCATTTTCTGAAATTATCAGCTGATGCTTGATATTATTTAAATAAACTAATGTCTTTTTTTGAATTTATTTGGCAATAATATTAGTAGGATGTCTTTTTATTTTTTCGAATCTGAATATCTTTCTATATTTTAACAGAAAAGTTTTTATTGTAATTCATATCCCACTAGATTTGTAGGCTTATATTGATATAATTTGGAACGAACAAATACTCTTTTCCCTGTTTTTTTGAAACTCGAGAAGCTGCGGTTATTAATTATTGGAGGTGGCTTTATTGGGCTAGAAAAATTACAAGCGGTAATAAATAATTCGCCTGCTACAAAGATTACTCTCATAGGAATTACAATTAGTATTGAAATAAAAGAAATTGCTAAAGATTATCCTAATATCACATTACTTGAAAAGCCATATCAGTATGAAGACTTAAATAATCATGATTTGGTTATTGCGGCTGTAAATGATTTGGAAATTGCAAGTATTATAGCAATCGATTCAAAGAGAAAGGGAATCCTGATTAATGCAGCTGATAAACCAGAATTATGTGATTTATATTTAGGAAGTATTGTAAAAAAAGGTAATCTTAAAATAGCCATTTCTACAAATGGTAAGTCACCGACTATTGCTAAGCGTTTAAAAGAAATGCTGAATGATATATTACCTGATCAAATTGATGATCTTTTAAATAACATGCAATCATACCGAAATCAATTGAAGGGAGATTTTGAGAACAAAGTGAATACTTTAAACGAAGCAACAAAATCACTTGTGGCTAAACAAAATGAGTTGATAAAAGAACAAGCTATGGTAAAAGAAGTAGAAGTAAGTGAAGAATCGAAAACACTTGCAGCAAAACAGCTAGGATATTTAAGTGACAAACCGGGACAAAAAAAATGGCAACAAATAGTTAAATGGTGTCTTTTTGCATTCTTTTTTATGATTGTAGGTCATGCTTTTTTTACCTATTTTCCATTTCATGCTATAATTTCTACTTTTAATTCAATTCCTGATGAAATTGATACTAAGTCTTTTCTGTTAATGTTACTAGCAGGTTTTATTGCTCAAATGACAGACGGGAGTTTAGGTATGGGATATGGCACCATCTCAACAACTTTTTTGTTGGCAATTGGCGTTAATCCTGCTGTAGTGAGTAGTAGAGTCCATTCGGCAAGAGTTTTTAGCAGTGGAGTGTCGGGTTATAGTCATCATCGTTTTGGAAATATCAATAAAAAATTATTTAGAGCATTAGTTGTACCGGGTGTAATAGGTGCAATTGCGGGAGCAACTTTGGCAGTATATGCAAAGGAATATTCAAATTATGTGAGGGTACCTCTTTCATTTTATACTATTTATTTAGGTTACTATATTATCAAGAAAGCATTTAGAAAGAAATTAGTTGACGATAGGGTTAAAAATGCAGGTTGGTTGGCTAGTGCAGGCGGTTTTTTAGATGCATTTGCAGGTGGCGGATGGGGTTCTTTAGTTACGAGTACACTAATTTCGAAACGTAAAAGCACTCGTTATGTAATTGGTTCTGTATGTCTCGCAGAATTTTTTGTAGTTTTTGCGAGTGCAACTACCTTCTTTATCTTGTTATGTCATATACCACTTTTTGATGTTCTTGGATTAATCTTAGGGGGTGTTATTGCCGCGCCAATTGCTGCAAGATTGGTAGGAAAAATTCCAGTTAAAAAAGTCTTAATTGGAGTTGGTGTTTTAGTTATTCTTACAAGCACAAATACACTTATAAAAAGTGTGTTAACATTAATTCACCATAAGTAGAATTAGTAGGACTTAAACTAAAAAAGCAGTAGTACTAATTAAAGCACTCACGTTAATTGAATTATTTATGAATTGCTAATAATGGTAATTGACAGTGAAATGCCAATTCTTTTGTATGGCTTTTGTAGAATAAGCTTTCCAAGAAACCATGTTTCTTAGGTACAACTATTACTATATCTGCCTCAATTTTATTTGCAAAACCGTTTATTCCTTTAACAAAATCCTGACAAATCTCAAAATGAAAGACAGGAACTATTGGATCAAGCAAGTCAATAATGGTAAAGCACTCTTGCGAAGTACTATTAAATGAGTCATAAGCACCTGAAGCGATGTTTAAAATGTGTAGTTCACTTTTAGTAGCCTCTAAAAGTACTTTTAGTGCTAAATAAGGGAGAGTAGACTCAATATCAATAAAGTCTGAAACCAAGAGTAATTTTTTAAGTTGCTTGAAAGGAGTATGTGCAGGTACAATTATGACGGGAATATTCGATTCACGAGCAACAATTACCGTATCACTGCCAAGTATGTTTTCTGTAATAATACCACCTCCACTAATTCCCATGATAATCAAATCAGCATTTGATTCTATACAAGTCTTATGTATATCATCCGTCAGGAACCCATAATTGGCTAATAGTGAGATTTCTACATCAGGGTGAGAAATGTCATTTAATTGAGCTTCAAACTCTAATAATCCATTTTGGGCCGCAGATTTTAATTCTTCGAAATCAAGATTTTCTACATTGTAGAGAGTCGGATCAGCGGTTACTGTAATCGGAACATTATAGGTATGATAAAAAATTATTTTTTTTGCACCAACTTGTTCGGCAAATCCTAAAGCATATAATGCAGCATTTAATGAAGCATCTGAAAAATCGGAAGGGACTAGTATTGTTCGCATGGCAAGCGTAATTTGATTTCAAAGGTAAGAAGCTAGTTTACAAAATGGTTGACTTAAATCATACAATTTAAAAAATGCGATTTATACAATTGATTAAATGATTTGCACGATAAAAATGATTAATTAAATTGTTATCAATTTATGCCAACAATTTTATTCGGGTTAAGATAATTTAATTTAAAAAATGCTAGTAAGTCTGAATATATTAGTGCTTTTTGTTGGTATATACACGCTTTTAGATGACATAGTTTAGCATTGTTTAATCATAGGTGTCTCCTCAAAAAAAATCACTCGAGTGTATAAATTGACTTATAACTAAATAGGCAATCCATTTCGTAGTTATTGATAGATCTATAATAAGGATACATTTGTCTTTTCAATATAAAAGAAATTATGCACGTTAAGCAATTTTTGATACACCGTTTAAGAGATTTAGATGCCTCAATCAGGTCCGGAAATAAGTTAAAGTCAATGGTATTTGTGTTATTAAGACAGATTTTGATAATAGTTGGCATAAAGGAAGAGCGTATTAATAATCTGATACCCGATAGTCAAAGTAATTTGCTTGGATATCGCTTTTTTACCCGCAAACAATCGCTCGACTTTTTGTTTTGTTCTAAATATTATGAACTAGAAACGAGTGATTTTATTTTGCAAAGTAGAGGCAGCGTATTCGTAGATGTGGGAGGACACATTGGCCGATTTGCAATCTTAGCTTCACGTGGATTTGAAAAGGTGATTGCTTTTGAGCCTCATCCATCTAATTTTAAATCTCTTTGTAAAAATGTCAATTTGAATGGCCTCACAAATATAAAATTGGTGAATGCAGCTGCTTCGGATAAGGAAAGTACTATCAACTTGTCTGAAATCACGACTAATACAGGCATGGTTCGCATCAGTGAAAATGGGAAGATTGCAATGCGCTGTAGTCCCCTTTCTAGATTGCTAACCGAGCAAGGAATTGACTTTTTAGCGATAGATTTAATATTAATAGATGTAGAGGAACATGAATTAGAAGTGCTAGCAGGAGCTGAGGAATTATTAAGAATAGGTAATCCTAAAATTATCATAGAATCATTTGATAATGTAGATAAGGTTGAAAAGATACTAAATGCATATGGGTATAAAAAAATAAAAATCATGGATGGATATAATTATTTGTTTATAAAGGCAGTTGAAATTTCTTAAAATTGAATGTTGCAGATATTTATCTAATTTAATTTTGAAAGAGTAATGGAATGCCACTCTCTATTTTTGTTTGAAAGGAAGATTATTTCAATTAATAAAGAACATAATTATGTATGCAACTTATCATTTATCATCAGCAGAGGAAGTAAATACTGAAATATTGGAAGCCATCAAAGCATCCTTCAAGTCGAAGCCAATCACTATTATTGTGGAGGAAGCCGAAGGTGAATACTTATTAAGTACAGCGATGAAAGCAGAATTAGATAGTCAGCTATCTGAGACTGATGAAAATTATATTTCTGCTGCGACTTCCATACACCTTCTCAAGCAGAAATATGGCTTATAAAGTAATTATTTCTAAACGTAGTAAGGATGAAATAGAAAATGCCATTAATTATTACACTTTACACAGTGAAGACGCACCAATAAACTTTATTATTTCCTTAGAAGCTGCTTATAATAAGTTCTCAATTAATCCATTTGAAAGGTTAAGATACAAGAACATCCGAGCATTACAACTAGAAAAGTTTCCGTTTGCTCTTTATTTTGTCGTCATTTCCTTGAATAATACAGTAAAAATACTTTCTTGTTTTCACAATAAAAGAAACCTTGATAAGAGACCATTAATGCTCAAACAAAAACACCCACTTCAAATATTATTGAAGTGGGTGTTTTAATTATAACTAAATGCGTACATTTTAGTAACGATAAGCATCTGTCTTGAATGGTCCATGTTGTGGAATACCCAAATATGCAGCTTGTTCAGGAGTCAACACATCTAATTCAACACCAATTTTTGCAAGATGCAAACGAGCAACTTTCTCATCAAGGTGTTTCGGTAACACATAAACTTGATTTTCGTAAGCAGCACTATTTGTCCATAACTCAATTTGAGCAAGAGTTTGATTGCTGAATGAATTACTCATTACAAAGCTAGGGTGACCTGTAGCACAACCCAAATTTACCAAACGACCTTCTGCCAAAACAATGACATCTTTTCCTTCGATGGTATATACATCCACTTGCGGCTTAATAGTATCCTTAGTATGACCATAGTTTTTGTTCAACCATGCCATATCAATTTCAATATCAAAGTGACCGATATTACAAACAATCGCTTTGTCCTTCATCACACGGAAATGTTGTTCTGTAATCAAATCACGACAACCTGATGCAGTCACAATAATATCTGCTTCGGCAACAGCTTTAATCATTGGTTTCACTTCAAAACCATCCATAGCAGCTTGTAAAGCACAGATAGGATCTATTTCAGTAACGATAACTCTGCAACCTGCACCCTTCAATGAAGCTGCAGAACCCTTGCCCACATCACCATAACTACCTACAACTGCCACCTTTCCTGCCATCATAACATCAGTAGCACGACGGATTGCATCTACCAAACTCTCCTTACAACCGTACTTGTTATCAAATTTAGATTTAGTAACAGAATCATTTACATTGATTGCAGGAATTGGTAAAGTACCCTTTGCCATACGCTCATATAAACGATGAACACCTGTAGTAGTTTCTTCGCTAAGCCCTTTAATATGTGATATTAATTCAGGGTAAGTGTCAAATGCCATATTGGTTAAATCACCACCATCATCCAAAATCATGTTCAAAGGACGGTCAGCACCACCGAAAAACAAGGTTTGTTCGATACACCAATCAGCCTCAGATTGAGATTGACCTTTCCAGGCAAATACACCGATGCCCGCAGCAGCGATAGCAGCAGCAGCTTGATCCTGAGTAGAGAAAATGTTGCAAGAACTCCATTTTACTTCAGCACCTAAAGCTGTTAATGTTTCTATCAATACAGCAGTTTGAATTGTCATGTGCAAACAACCTGCTATTCTTGCACCTTTTAATGGTTGGCTAGGACCATATTCAGCACGAATCGCCATTAAACCTGGCATTTCGGCTTCTGCCAAACGGATTTCTTTTCTACCCCATTCTGCGAGGCTAATATCTGCTACCTTATATGGTAACGCAAAATTGATTGTTGAAGCTAATGTTGACATACTTTGTTTTATTTAGGAGGCAAATATATATTTGCAGAACAAAATAATATAGAATGTAAAATATTTGGAATAAAATAAGGTTATTTTCGCTAATTATAGAATAAATATGCAATTAAAGATGGCAAAGGCACTCGCAAAAGAACAAACACCTATCGAAAATAGTAGCATTGATGAAAAAGACTTGTTGATTCTAAGAATTTTGCAACAAAATGCACGGGCTACTGTGAAAGAAATTGCAGATGCCGTACATTTAAGTACAACACCTGTACATGAACGTATTAAAAGAATGGAACAAAATGGGGTGATTAAACAATATGCAACTATGTTGGATCATGCAAAAGTGAAAAAAGGATTGATGGTCATTTGTTATGTATCGTTGAGGCAGCATGACAAGGTAGAAGGTGCCAAGTTTATTCAACGTATTCAGGAGATGAATGAGGTAATTGAGTGCTATAATATTTCGGGAGAATTCGACTTCATGCTAAAGGTAGTAGCAGCCGACATGGATGATTACTATGATTTTCATGTAAATAAATTAAGTCAGGCAGAGAATATTGGACATGTGCAAAGTGTTTTTGTGATGGGTATCATCAAGCAAACGCATGTATTAGTGTATTAAGGAACTTTAAATAAATAATGAAGTAATTTTATTTTCTGAATTTACGCTTAGGGTGTTTACTTGAGTGATGAATTGAGCTAATAAATATACTTTTCTCTATCTCATTTACCTTATAAACTATGATAAAAGGAAAGGTATTAATTAATACTTCTCTAAAATCCATATTACTTTTAATGCTATTTGCTAAAGGACTAAATGTAATAGATAGGATTTTCTTTTCAACTGCTTTTGCAAACTTGTCCCCTAACCCTTGCTGTTGATTTTCGTACCATTCATAAGCTTCTATAATGTCTTGATAAGCTTTCGGGTGTAAGAAATGGCTAAATGACATTATTTGCTTTTTGCTTTTCTAAATAACTCATTTTAGCAGCTTTGATAGTTTCATGTATGGTAAATGGTTTAATTTTACCATTTTGCATATCATCAAATCTTTTTTCCATTTCCTTATTATATTCATCTTCATCCCAAACTTGTGTGTGTTCCTCTACAAATGTTTTGACTACAGTCAATACGGCCTTTTTCTGTTGTGTACTTAATGCAGGAAGAAGTGTAATTATTTTTGTATCAATACTATTTGTTGTAAACATCTATAATTAATTTATACAAATCTATTATATTATATCATAAAGCTCTAAAGAATAATAAAAAATTGCTTTTTTAGAATGATTATACATTCTACTGAACTCTTTCACTCAATCCTTTATCTTACACCTTTATCCTTTTACCTTTATCCTTTTACCTAATACTTATAACCTACAACTCTAATACTAGCTACCATTTTTCGAACAACCACCACAAACGTTTCCTTGGTTTTAAGCTAAGGTTCTTCTTAACAAATTGGTTGATATGTTGCATTCCTTCCTCTACGCTATCAGTTAAAAGAAACAAATCAAGGTCTTCTTTTTTAATAGTTCCATGAGTTACCATTTCTTCCAAATAATTAATCATAGGCTGATAATATTCTTTTCCAAATAATACCACTGGAAAATGAGTAATCGTATTTGTTTGAATGAGAGTAAGTGTTTCAAAAAGTTCATCCATTGTACCAAAGCCACCCGGCATGATAACAAAGGCAACAGAATATTTGACCATCATCACTTTTCTTACAAAAAAATGCTTGAAAGTAAAACTAGTCTGTACATAGGGATTCGCCTTTTGTTCGAAAGGCAATTGAATATTACAACCCACCGATTCTCCCTGTGCTTCGAATGCACCTCTATTTGCAGCTTCCATAATGCCGGGACCACCACCTGTCATTGTAGTTAAACCAAGAAATGCAATTTGTTTTCCAAATTCCATGGCTTTCTGATAGTATAAATCTCCTTCCTTATACTGTGCACTCCCAAAAACTGTGATGCAATGTCCAATAAAGTGAAGGGTACGAAATGACTTGATAAATTGAGTGAAAATACTCCATGCAAACTTAAGTTCATGAAAACGAGGTCGAGGACCATCAAAGAAAATTGTAGGTTTATTGACAGTTCTATTTGGGTTATTCTTTTCTCTTTCTTTCATATTTGTGGCGTGACAATTTGTTGTAAAAATATTGGAAACCGTAATAAGAGTCTAGCTTTATTTTCTGATCATTTAAACTTAAGTGTGAGTTGACAGCCTACCTAATCAATATTTTTGCGAAAACGTTTACATTAGTTTGAAAATGGATAATATTGTTTTGATAACAAATCCATCTTCTCATTAATTTGCGAGCTTAAATATTGTTTATTTTTTTCACACTAAAAAAACATTTAAAACGATGGCTTTGCCTACTTCTGGTTCACAACAAACTGTTTCCAATGGTTCGGATTCAGGAAATTATTTGTTTCCTTTCATTTTAATTACTTCCTTGTTTTTCCTTTGGGGATTTGCACACAATCTAGATCCTATTCTAATCCCTCACCTCAAAAGAGCTTTTACATTGACTACTGTTCAGGCTTCTTTGGTTGATTCTGCAGTATTTATAGCCTATTTTGTAATGGCATTACCAGCCGGATTTATCATGAAGAAATATGGATACAAAACAGGCATCATTACAGGTCTTTTATTATTTGCATTAGGTTCTTTTCTTTTCATTCCTGCGGCAAATACTCAGGCTTATATCTTTTTCTTAGGAGCACTTTTTATTATCGCTTGTGGATTGACAATACTAGAAACTGCTGCAAATCCTTATGCATCTTTACTAGGAGATCCAAAAACATCTAGTCAGCGTTTGAATTTTGCACAGTCTTTCAATGGTTTGGCTGCTACTCTTGCTCCTATTATTGGCGCAAAACTGATATTAACAAAAGGTGCTACAGATGAAGAGTTGAGCAAAATGACGGAGGCTGTTAAAAAGATAACTTTAGCATCTGAGGCATCTACAGTTAAAATGCCTTATTTTATTCTAGCAAGTATTATTCTATTAATAGCAATCGCCTTTTATTTTACCAAATTACCCGAAATTAAAGATGGTGACGACTTAGAAAGCAGCAAGAGTATTTTTCATGCATTCAAGCATAGTCATTTAAGTTGGGGAGTCGCTTCTCAGTTTTTTTATGTGGGAGCACAAGTTTGCGTATTGAGTTTCTTCATGTTATTTGCATCAAAAACGATTCCTTTAGGAACGCCAAAAGATGGATTAATCAATTCAATTGAATCTGTTTTCCGTTTCTTTCATTTGATTGATAATGTGAGTCAATCCGATTATTTATCCTATTATCTATCTGCCGCAGGACTAGCCTTTATGATTGGTCGTTTCTTCGGAACATTCTTGATGAAATTTATTCAACCAAATTCTTTGTTAGGTATTTATGCAGCCATAAATGTAGTACTTTGTATTGTTGCAATGGTTTCGCATGGTTTAATTCCTGTATATGCAGTGATTGCAATTGCCTTCTTCATGTCGATCATGTTTCCCACTATTTTTTCTTTAGGCATTAAGGATTTGGGTGGAGATACTAAGTTTGGAAGTAGCTTAATTATCATGTCGATTGTAGGCGGTGCATTGTTGCCACCTGTATTTGCATATATCAGCGATGTAACAGGCAATATTCAATTAAGCTATTTGGTACCAATGATCTCTTTTTTAGTCATCATGATATTTGGATTTAAAGGTTATAAGGTTAAAAATGTAATTCATTAATATATAAAATTTAAGTTATGAAAAAGTATTGCTTGGCTGTTGATTTAGTTGATGATGCCGAATTGATTGCTGAATATGAAAACTGGCATAAGCCAGAGAATGCACGTCCTGAAATAAAGAAAAGTATATGGGATGCGGGTATTACAAACATGGAAATCTATCGTGTAGGGAACAGAATGTTCATGATAATGGAAGTTGATGATACTTTCAGTTTCGAAAGAAAAGCGGCTATGGATGCCGCTAATCCACATGTACAAGAATGGGAAACATTGATGTGGAAATTCCAACAATCAATGCCATTTGCTAAGAATGGAGAGAAATGGATGTTGATGAATCAGATTTTCGGTTTAAATGATTAATAAGAATTTTGTAAATGGATAATAGTTCATTAATTAGTGCAATTGATTCACACCAACATTTTTGGCAGTATGAACCTGTAAAACATAGTTGGATTGATGAGGAGATGGCTGTAATTCGTAAAGATTTTTTACCTTCTGACTTAGAACCTCTTTTAATTCAAAATGGGGTAGAAGGTTGTGTAGCAGTACAAGCCGATCAAACAGAAAAAGAAACTGACTTTCTTTTGCATTTAGCCAAAGAAAATAACTTTATCAAAGGGGTTGTTGGTTGGGTCGATTTAAGGGCAAATAATATAGAAGAACGTTTACAGCATTATTCCCTTAATGAAAAAGTAAGGGGATTTAGGCATGTATTGCAAGGAGAAGATCCTTCATTTATGTTGCAACCTTCTTTTTTAAAGGGAATTTCAGCATTGAAAGATTTCAATTTTACTTATGATATCCTTATTTTTCCAAAACACTTGGATGCAGCATTGCAATTAGTCAATCAATTCCCTAATCAACCTTTTGTAATTGATCATATAGCAAAGCCATTTATTAAAGCAGGATTAATAGACGAATGGGCAATTGGAATGAAGGAATTAGCAAAGCGTCCGAATGTTTCATGTAAAATTAGTGGGATAGTAACAGAAGCCGATTATAAAAATTGGAAGGCAGCTGATTTCATTCCTTACCTTGATACAGTAGTAGAAGCCTTTGGCGTAAAAAGAATCATGTATGGTTCAGATTGGCCTGTTTGTCAGGTGGCTGCTACTTATTCACAAGTAATAGGCATGGTAAAAGAATATTTTTCAACATTTTCTTCGGATGATCAAGCGTTATTTTTCCGTGAGAATGCAATAAGGTTTTATCACTTATAGAGATAACACCCCCCTTTATTAATAAACAACAAAAACAACTAATTGTGGGGAGATACCTCACAGATGATTTATGGGCAATCAAAAACAACAACTCCCACCCGTAATTTTCGGTACGAGTACATTGGGAAACTTATATCAAGACATTCCTTACGAAACAAAACTTGCAAAAGTTAAAGAGTGTATCAAGCATGCAAAAGGAATTCCTATGTTTGATACTGCCGGCAAATATGGGGCTGGATTGGCTTTAGAAGTTTTAGGAAAAACTTTAAAAGAGCTTGGAGTGAAGCCCGATGAAGTCATTATAAGTAATAAGCTTGCATGGGTACAAGCTCCACTTGTTACGCCTGAACCTACTTTTGAAAAAGGTGTTTGGAAGAATTTGACACATGATGCAGTTCAAAAAATCAGTTATGATGGGATATTAGAATGCTTTGAGCAGGGAAATGAATTATTAGGCGATTATAATTCTCAGATGGCCTCTGTTCATGACCCCGACGAATACCTTGCAAAAGCACATAATCAGGAAGCAGAAGATTTGTTGTATCAGGATATACTTGATGCCTATCGTGCTTTGGAAGAGCTTAAGGAACAAGGTAAAGTACAGTCAATTGGTGTTGGTTCGAAACAATGGAAAGTAATACAACGGATTTCTCATGATGTAAAGCTTGATTGGGTGATGATTGCTAATAGCCTTACCCTACATAGTCATCCTCAAGAATTAATTGAGTTTATAGCAGAATTACATGCAAAAGACATATCTATTATCAATTCTGCTGTATTTAATGGCGGCTTTTTGATTGGAAAGGATCACTATAATTATCAGGAAGTTGATAGAAATACCGAAGAGGGTGCAGCATTGTACAATTGGAGAGATAGATTTTTTAAAATATGTGATGATTTCAAAATTCAACCAGGAGAGGCTTGTTTCAATTTTGGATTTAATATTCCCGGTGTGACAAGTGTTGCATTAAGTACAACTAGGGCAGATAGAGTGAAAGAAAATGTGGATATGGCGACAAAGAAGATACCGAAGGCGTTTTGGGATGCAATGGAAAAAGAAGGATTGATTCACGATCATGTATTGAACTTTACTAATAACTTTTAGATTTTTTGACGAAAATAAACTGAATTGATTGACTGCTTTTTGGTAATTAGTATTTGATAAAACGGTAGCTATGAGTAAAGTTATTCGCTTTAAAGCAAATTGAAATTTACCATAGATAGCTCAATTTAGAGAAACAACATTTTTTAAGATTTAGATAAAATCCCTTGAAGCAGATCCTTCAAGGGCTTTTTGTTTTTTTTGAACTCGTTAGTCATATCCACTCCTAACTTTCTTCTCAGCATCTGAAGTTGATTTTGCAGGATTGTTTTCTGATATAATTTTACTTTTATTATTAAAAAATGAAACCGGTTTAAAACTTATTGTTTCGACCATATACTAGCTACTTTCTACCTTTTTCTGACTAATCCCATTTCATTCGTAATTACTTTCTTTATAAAGGTAATTAGTTGAACTCTATTCCAATATAGCAATGGTTCATTCTAATATTGCATTGGTTCATTCTAATATTGGAATCTCCTAAAAGTAATTACGATTATGAATAAGCTATATTGGAATGTAACGTTCTTAATTTATAATCTATTATTAGTAATTAGTTTTATACTTAAACTAATTACTAATACAACATAACTATATTGAAATATAGTATTCTTATATTGAAATGAATAAGAACAATATAGATAAATGAAGAAAAATAGTACGTTAACCGTCTTTTTGCAACAGAGTAATCAAAACAGAAGTTTGACGGCTACTGTTTCGGGTTGTTTTGTTGAGTAACTATGTGGCAAATAATCTTTTTATATTGTTTTTTTGCTTGGCTTGATTCTTATTTTGTTTCTGAGATTGAATAAACGTGACATCAATAGGTTGCGCTAACAACAGAAATAGGGATTTGTGCAATTTTATTCTTGTTTTGGGGATTAATATTGGCATAAAGTAAAAGAAATGAAACACAGAAAAAAATATTCAAGAAAATAGAAGATAAAATTCGATTTTATTTTTTTTTAGGAATCTGAATAATAAAGATGACACTATATTTTGATTTTTTCAATGAAATCACTAGGAATAAAATATTATTCGTAGCTTATTTGGATAATCTTATGTTTGTATTTGAAAGCTAACTTGAAAATTTTAAAATATGAGAATATCGTTGCTATTAATTTATTTATTGACTGCTGTTTTTGGGTTTTCCCAAAAGAAAGATATGGTTGCATTAACAACGTACAAAAACAGTGATTATGAAATATCTTATCCTAAAAAGTGGGATTTAGATACAGTATTACATTATCCGGATGTTAAAATAAATGACCGGTATTCTCACCCAGGATTAAGCTTTGATATCATCTCAATATTCTCTCAAAGCATACCTAGTAGTTATGACAATTTCGACAACTTTGTAAAAGATTGCGAAGTACAAGTGAAGGAAGTTGCTTATGAAAGTGTTGTCAATGAAAAATTGGTGGTTCAAAATAATCGTTCTAAATATTTCAAAATAATTTATACTTCTGAGCTTGGAAATACATGTAAGAAGCATGAGCAACGATTCTATTTGACTAAGAATAAAATTTTTGTAATGACTGCAATGTCAGATTTAGAGTTCTTTGATTCTGTTATAAATAACTTAGAAAAAGTCATGGACTCATTTATCTTAAAAGTCAAATAAGCTATAACTACGAATTTCATACATTTAGAATACCATTTAATGAAAAATTGACAGGCATTATTATCACTTTTTGACGGCGCAATTATCGAAATTAAATAGTATTTTCAACTCAATTACGTTTCCTGGAACTATTCCTTTGTTACAATCTTCTTATCTTCGTATTTATGAAGATTTTCTTAGCTCAACAGAACTATCACATTGGAAATTTTGAAAGTAATACTGAAAAAATTATTACAGCAATTAATAAAGCCAAAAGTGAGGGTGCAGATTTAATAGTTTTTAGCGAGATGAGTGTTTGCGGCTATCCTGCAAGAGACTTTGTAGAGTTCAATGACTTTATCAACAAATGCTACGATTCAATAGATAAAATAAAACTACATGCAGATACAATTGGCGTTATTGTTGGTTCGCCGGCTAGGAATCCAAATGCAAAAGGCAAAAGTTTATTTAATGCTGCATTCTTCTTGTACAATCAACAGATTATTGCAGAAGTGCATAAAACTTTATTACCTACTTATGATGTATTTGATGAATACCGTTATTTTGAGCCTGCGTACGAATGGAATGTTGTAGAGTTTAAGGGAAAGAAATTGGCGATTACTATTTGCGAGGATATTTGGAATATGGGCAACAATCCTTTATATCGTATTTGTCCTATGGATAAATTGATGGAACAAAAGCCCGACTTAATGATTAATCTGAGTGCAAGTCCCTTCGATTATTCACATGGAGAGGAAAGGAAATCAGTTGTGCGTGCTAATGCATTAAAGTATCAGTTACCAGTAATTTATTGTAACGCAGTGGGTAGTCAGACAGAAATTGTTTTTGATGGGTCTTCCTTAGTTTATGACAGTCAGGGTAATTTGTGTAAAGTGTTTCCCTCATTCAAGGAATCTGTTGAAGGCGTTATTTTGAAAGATAATGGCTCCATTGAAATAGAAAATGACAATATAGAAAGACATTCATTTGCTGAAAGCGATGGGCTTATTGCTTTGGATGAAACATTAAATATTGATCAGATTTATAATGCATTAATAATTGGGATCAAGGATTATTTTGCTAAGATGGGTTTCACGAAAGCAATCTTAGGTAGCAGTGGTGGGATTGATTCGGCTGTAGTGTTAGCTCTTGCTTGTGATGCATTAGGTAGCGAGAATGTAAGGGCTATTCTAATGCCTTCGCCTTATTCTACTGAACATTCTGTAAATGATGCAGTAGAATTAAGTAAGAACTTAAATAATCCTTATGACATCATCCGGATTAATAATGTTTATGAAAGTTTTCTTGTTACACTTCAGCCTATATTTCAAGATTTGCCTTTTAGTCTTGCTGAAGAGAATATGCAGAGTAGAACGAGGGGTAATTTATTAATGGCAATTGCCAATAAATTTGGATATATATTACTCAACACTTCAAATAAAAGCGAATTATCTACTGGTTACGGAACCCTTTATGGAGATATGGCAGGTGGATTAGGGGTACTTGGAGATTGTTATAAGTTGCAGGTGTATGCATTAGCAAAATATATAAATAGAAACAGGGAAATAATTCCAAACAATATAATAACAAAGGCTCCTAGTGCAGAACTTAGGCCTAATCAAAAGGATAGTGATAGTCTTCCGGATTATTCTATACTTGATAAAATATTATTTCAATATATTGAACGTAGGCTTGGTCCGACTGATATTAAAGCTCAGGGATTTGATGCCTCAATTGTAGATAGAACTATAAAGTTGGTGAATGTTAATGAGTATAAGCGAAATCAATTTTGCCCAATAATTAGAATCAGTCCAAAAGCATTTGGAGTAGGGCGAAGAGTGCCGATTGTGGGCAAATATTTAAGTTGATATTGAGCTTTAAGCAATAAAAAAGGTGCGAACAATCATTGTTCGCACCTTTTTTATTACTATACTTAATTTTAATTAATGAATAATTAATAAAGGAACCTTTGTATGAAAAGCTAATTTTTGTGTATGTCCATTAAAAATTGCTTCAATTACATTATGATGCTTAGGTATTATAGTTAAAATATCAACATCATGTTCATGAGTATAATCCAATATGCCATCCGTAAAATGATCACTTAACTTATAGTGAAATTCAGGATTATACTTTTTCAATAAAAACTCTAGTTTTTCCTTTCCAGGATGTTCTATTTTAGCATCTCTTTCCTTGAAAACAACATTTAATATAGTTAATTTTAATTCCTTTTTAAATAAGATTGCGTCAATCTTCTCTACAGGAGTATGTTCAACTACATCTTTCAAATCACTTAAAAGAGTTACTTTATTAAACTTTATATATTTAGCAGATGCTGGAACAACAAGAACAGGCGTTTCTAATTTCTTTGCTATTTTAAGAGTATGACTTCCTACAATAGTTTCTTTAAATACGCTTCCTCCTTTAATACCCATTATTATCAAATCAGCGCTAACTATTTTTGATATTTCTTCAACACCTTCATGTACTGTAGGAGCTCCTTGGTACATTTCAATTTCTATTCCCTTTGGTATTGCCCCTAACGAATCAATGAAATCATTAAGGTCTTCAATACTCTTTTCTCTATGTGGTTCTACACTCGAATACTCGTCTAGTACACCTGAAGGTGTATATACAACCTTAGTTTGATAATGATGGTAAAATACAATCTTTGTAATACCATTCGCAGCGGCAAAATTAACTCCAAATAGAGAAGCATTTTTTGATGTCTCAGAAAAATCAGTTGGAATAAGAATCGTTTTCATTTTTGAGTGCTTTATTTGTGTAATAAAATTAAGTAATTTACGTACAAAGAAATCACTTTTTTGATAACAAACAATTCTTTTTTTTTCTACATCGTTTGAATATAATCCAAAACGTCATTTAAGGAGTTTTTTAGCTCAATATTGCGTGGAACTGCCTTTTTATAGCCATTAACTAATTGACCAGAAATGATGATTTTATTATCAGGTATTATACTATGAAGTTTTGTAAAGAACTTTTCTAGATGAAATTTATTGCCAACAGCAGTAAGGTGTGTATATAAGTAAAGTGGCTTTTTCAAATTTACTAAGAATGAAACATCTTTCAACGGTGAATTAGCTCCAAGGTAAATTACTTTTATACCCTTTCTTTTAAGTAGATAATGTACAAAAAGTAAACAGATTTCATGATATTCACCTTCAGGTAAAAATAATAATACCGACTTGCTATCCTTTACTGAGTTTGTAAGGTTTTCGATACCCAAAATTAATTTTTGACGTATGATATTAGTTACAAGATGTTCTTGTGCAGGAATGATGTGATTTGTTTGCCATAACAAGCCAATTTTCTCCAATAAACTGAAAACAACTGTTGTGATTGTTTTTTCTATTCCCTTTGAAGCAATAAACTTATTTAATGTAGCTTCAAATTCGTCCGTATTCAAAACTATCATTTGGTTTATTAACTCATTAACGATTCTTTCTTGTTGAGCTTCAGTTTGAGAAAGAGTTAGAATCTTTTCTTCCATTTCCTTAGTACTCATTTTGTCAATATGAGATATTTTGTATCCATATCGATTCAATAATGAAACGTTTAGAACATTCTTTAACTCTTCATTCGTGTAATACCGAATGTTAGTTCCTGTACGATTAGGCTTAAGAAAAGAGAATCTTTGTTCCCAAATTCTGATTGTATGCGCTTTAATGCCTGAGAGTTGCTCAAGGTCTTTGATTGAAAATGTGTTCATGCAGATTCAAACAAAAACTTTAAAAAAAGGTTTTATAAATCGTCTAAAAAAAATACAAATGATTTGACTATTTGTAAATATTTAACAAATTGTAGAAGAATTGGTATAAATTTCAATGACTTTTCATGATAAAGTTGATGCGAGCATTGATTTTCTTTGTAAAACATTAAATTGATTAACTCAATTTTGCTTCAATAGTTAACTTATTGAAAGTGAAAAGTTGAACAGTTGATTAAAAAAACTTTCTTTTAAATAGTCATAGTTTAAGAAGTAATTGCTTAACAAAAATATATTCTTCAGCAAAGTGATTGCGTTGGCAAAAAATTATACCCAAACCTGTTAGTAAGTAAAAGTTCCTATTAAAACTTATTATCTCCATATTTGCACCGTATTTGGTTCGATGCTATTTAAGCAAGTTTTTAGTATCGATTAAAAGGGAAACCGGTGTAAGTCCGGTACTATCCCCGTAGCTGTAAAGCGGCATGAATAAAAAGTTGAACATTTATTATTCATGTAAATTGTGGTAACCACTGTTCGCCTTGTGCGGATGGGAAGGAAACAATGAACGCTAAGTCAGAAGACCTGCCTTTTACAAAATCATTCACGGCTTTCGGGTGAAAAGCATGGAATGTAAAAGACTGACTGCAGCAGTCGTTTATATTTCTCCGTTAAGCTTATTGTGGAAGAAAGAAGATACAAGTTTCAGGTTATAGGATTCAGATTACAGGTTTCAAGTACTTGTATTTAATCGACTTGCAACTAGTAACTTGCAATCAACTACATTAAGACTACTCCCTGAAAGCTCATTGTTACACTTTTAAATTTAAAAAAACAATGAGCAAAAAACTATCGCTCCTTTCAACAGCCTTGCTTTTAGCAACGGCAATTCTTGCACAGCAAGACACAATTAAATCTACACCTCTTGATGAGGTAGTCGTAACCGCCAACAAAGTGGCTCAGAAGCAAAGTGCCACAGGCAAAGTTGTTACAGTAATCAGTAAAGAAGAAATTGAAAAAAGTAGTGGTAAAACAGTGTCACAACTACTCAATGAACAAGTTGGTATTGTAATAAATGGTGCTTTAAATAATGTAGGGACTGTTCAAAATCTGAATATGCGTGGTGCATCTAGTGGTCGTACATTGATACTATTAGATGGTATTCCTGTAAATGACCCCTCGGATATCAATAATAATTTTGATCTTAATTTAGTTTCCTTAAATCAGGTAGAGAGAATAGAAATTTGTAAAGGAGCACAATCTACATTATACGGTAGTGATGCTGTTGCAGGTGTTATTAACATAATTTCGAATAGTGGGGCTTCAAACAAACCCTTCAATGGAATTGCAACTGCTTCCTTCGGAACTTTTAACTCTTTTAACGCAAATGCTCGATTGTTTGGAGGAATTAATAAGTTTAAATATAATATTGGCTATTCAAAAGCGACAACCGACGGATTTTCTGCTGCACTTGATAGTAGCGGGAAAGGAAATTTTGATAAAGATGACAATAAGGGTGAGGAAGTGAATGCTTCGTTGCAATATCAGGCTACTAAGCAATTATTTTTCAAGGCATCTACATTGTATAGTGTATATACTTTTGGAGCCGATGCAAGTCAATTTAAAGACAAAAAGCATTTTTCAATAACTAATTCTAATTCTATTCAAGTACTTGGATTCAATTATAAAAAAGAAGGCTTTGTTTTATCTGGAAACTATCAATACAATAAGGTAGTTAGAACATTTGATGACAATTATTCTAGTGGGAATCCAATATTTAATAATTTTAAGTATAATGGTATTACACAATTTGGTGAGTTATACAGCAATGTAAACTTGGGCAGTGGATTTAGCCTTCTCGGGGGTGCTGAATATCGATATGGGTCAATGAGCAATTACACTAATTTAGTCAGTGATTTCGGTCCTTATACCAATACTTTCAATGATACATCAGTTTATCAAAAGTCTGCTTATGCCTCCATTAATTATATTGGAAAGTCTAAAAAGTTTACGGCCGAATTAGGAGGGCGATATAATAATCATAGTCGATATGGTACAAGTTATACCTACACTTTTAATCCCTCGTATGCAATAGCTGATAATTTTAGATTATTTGGAAGTATTGCCACTGCTTTTAAAATCCCATCCTTATATCAATTATTTTCAAATGATGGAGGAGGAAATGAAAACTTGCAACCTGAGCAATCGGTTAATTATGAAATTGGTTATCAAGCAAATTTGAAAAATTTCAACGATAGGCTTGTTTTCTTTTACAGGGATATTTCAAGTGGTATTGATTATGATAATAATAATTGGAAGTACTTTAATTATTCAGGACAAAGAGTTCGAGGCATCGAATACGAGTTTACCATAAATCCGCTAAAGAATTTCATGATTAAAGGAAACTATACCTTTATCTCGTCCAATCAAAGCACAGAAAGCAGGTTAACAAATATTGATACTACTTACAGTTATACACTTCACGTTCCAAAGCATGCAGCAAATATTGCCGTTAGCTATCAAATAGCACCTGCTTTGTATGTTAGCCTTACAGGCAAATATGTAAGTAAACGCTTTGATGGAATCTATCAAATGCCTGATATAACTTTAGACAGTTATCTAATTTTAGGTGCTTATGCAGAATATCGTGTAAATAATCACATTAAAATTTTTGCAGAGTCAAAGAATATAACGAACAAAAAGTTTTATGATATTTATGGATATAATTCCATTCCTGCCCTCTTCAATGCAGGTCTAACTCTAAAGTGGTAGTGTTTTTTCCTAGTTAAAACAGTATGCAGGCAGTCAAACTTGCATACTGTTTTCTGTTTAGGAAATAATTACAGGTTATTTTATTATTAATTTTTCTCTAAAATCATATTCTACCTGCAAAAAGGCAAATCCTCTAGTGTAGTCTATCTATTCCTATTAATTGTTGAGACAAATATGAAGCTTTCAATATTCAAAAGTTAAATTTTGCGACAAAGAGTGGAGTTGATTTTGCAATTATTTTAAACTATACCTGCGAAAATCAACTCTAATTTCCAAACAATATTCCTTAAAAACTGAGTCATCTTCTTATCCAAATAAAAAATCAAATAATCTAACTATTTTATATTAACTAAATAAGGTATTATTGCGGCATTGAGCGGAATAAATAACTGGCAAAAGTGGATAGGAATGTCCTTTCTTATCGCCTTTTGACTGTACGTTTAGTGGGTTGTTTTTTCAACCGATTCTATTAAAATCGACATCAAAAAATGAATTGTGTAAACATGCTTACGTGAATGGAAGCATCGTGAATTAATGATTAAACAAAGAAAAAGGACACAATGACACATTCTTTCAAAGACATTCTAAAAAACAAGATGCCTTTCACTCCTACCACTTCTGGAATGGATGAGGCTGCTACAAGAAAACTTAAGATTGCTGGAAGAGCAGACAACCCCACATTTTATACCTTATTTGATAGTGACGCTGATGGTTTGACTACAGATCAAGTTGAGCAAAAATTTGAAACCTTTGGAGCAAATGAAGTGCATCATGAACAAGCCCCCTCTTGGATAAAGCAATTATTTGAAGCATTTGTCAATCCCTTTATTGGAGTACTCATAATTATTGCGGTAGTGTCGTTCATTTTAGATGTATGGATGGCAAAGCCGGGTGAGGAAGATTATAAGACGGTTATCATGGTGGCAATTATGGTAATGGCAAGTTCAATTTTAAGGTTCTTTCAGGAATTTAGAAGCAATCAGGCTGCTGAAAAATTGAAGAAGATGGTATTAACTACCGCGACTGTTCTAAGAAAAGGGGTGGGCAAAACGGAAGTGGATATTAAAGAATTGGTTCCCGGCGACATTATCGTTCTTTCGGCAGGAGATATGATACCTGCAGATTGTAGAATTATACAATCAAAAGATTTATTCGTTAGTCAGTCGATGCTTACAGGCGAATCAATGCCGGTTGAAAAGCGGAATATTGCCATCCCTGACGCTAGTGATAAATCGCCTCTCGAATTAGAAAATATTTGTTTCATGGGAACAAATGTTGAGAGTGGTTCTGCTACTGCAATGATTGTTACTACCGGAAATCAAACCTATTTTGGCTCATTAAGTAAATCTATAATTGGTAAGAGAGCCGAAACTAGCTTCGATAAGGGAATCAAGAAAGTTAGTTATTTGTTGATTAAGTTCATGTTGGTAATGGTTCCCCTGATATTTCTTATCAATGGGTTTATCAAGCATGATTGGATGGATGCCCTATTATTTGCAATTGCTGTTGCAGTAGGACTTACTCCTGAGATGTTACCTATGATTGTAACTGCTAACCTTGCAAAAGGGGCACTCAATATGAGTAAGCGAAAGGTGATTGTAAAAAGATTGGATGCCATTCAGAATATTGGTGCAATGGATATTTTGTGTACCGACAAGACTGGTACACTTACAATGGACAAGATTGTTTTGGAAAGACACTTGAATATAGAAGGCGATGATGATGATGAAGTACTTAAATGGGCTTACCTGAATAGTTATCATCAAACAGGGCTTAAAAATCTATTAGATATTGCGGTACTCGAACACGTTGAATTGAATGATTATCTAAAGGTGGACGAACGGTTTCTAAAAGTGGATGAGATTCCATTCGATTTCCAACGTAGGAGGATGAGTGTTATCTTGAAACAAGAAAATGGCAAGCATTTGTTGATTTGTAAGGGAGCAGTCGAAGAAATGCTCAACTTATGTACTCAAGCTTTCGATCCCGGAGAGGATAAGCAATTACACATCGAAAGTGACGCTTCTATTCCTTTGGATGAGGATGTGCGGACTAAGATTTTAGAAATCTCAAAACGTCTCAATAAGGAAGGGTTGCGAGTACTACTTGTAGCTATTAAGGAATTTGACGAACGTGCACTTAACTATTCTGTTGAAGACGAAAAGGAAATGACATTGACTGGGTTTATCGGATTTCTCGATCCTGCAAAGCCTTCGGCAAAAGCATCAATAGAAGCCTTACAGAAATTGGGTGTTACAGTTAAGGTATTGACAGGCGATAATGAAATCGTTACTAAGAAGATTTGTAGAGATGTGGGGATTCCAATCAATAAGATTCTGCTTGGTGGAGAGATTGAAAAGATGACCGACGACGAATTGAAACTTCATATTTATGAAGCGTCAATCATTGCCAAACTGAGTCCTATTCAGAAATCAAGGATTGTAACTGTTTTGCAGGAAATGGGGCATACAGTTGGTTTTATGGGCGATGGTATTAATGACGCCGCCGCTTTAAGTGCAGCCGATGTGGGTATCAGCGTGGATACAGCTGTGGATATAGCAAAGGAAAGTGCCGATATTATTTTATTGGAAAAGGATTTGATGGTACTGCGAAAGGGGGTTATTTATGGACGAAGAACCTTTGGTAATATCATTAAATACATCAAGATGACCGCAAGTAGTAACTTCGGAAATATGTTTAGCATGCTTGGTGCAAGTGCCTTTCTTCCCTTTTTGCCCATGTTGCCTGTGCAATTATTAGTACAAAATCTGTTATACGATTTCTCTCAAACCTCAATTCCTTGGGATAGAATGGATGAAGAGTTTTTAGAGACACCTAAAAAATGGGATGCTTCAGGTATTTCAAGGTTCATGATGTTTATCGGACCAATCAGTTCTATTTTCGACTATATTACCTTTGCAGTCATGTTTTTTGTGTTCAAAGCAAACGATATACAGCATCAGGCATTGTTTCAGAGTGGATGGTTTATCGAAGGATTGTTGTCACAAACACTAATAGTACATATGATTAGAACGAGGAAAATTCCGTTCATTCAAAGTTGGGCTACAGCGCCTGTACTAGCCCTTACATCATTAATTATGATGCTAGGTGTCATCATACCATTTACACCATTTGGTACTATTTTAAAATTGCAACCATTACCACTTACCTATTTCCCTTGGTTGCTAGGTATCCTTGTTTGTTATTGTTTATTAACTCAAACCATTAAGAATTGGTTCATCAGAAGGTTTTCTGAGTGGTTATAGTTGTTATATTTGTGCTTTAAATTGACATTAAGCATAAACAAAATGGACGCAAAAGAACAAGTTTTAGAAGCAATGAAAAAGGATGGAACGCCTTTAAATGCAGGTAAGATAGTTGAATTAACGGGTCTTGACCGAAAGGTTGTAGATAAAGCAATGGATCAACTCAAAAACGAAGGGGTTATTGTATCGCCTATTCGTTGTTATTGGCAACCTAAATAAAGAGGGATTCTGATGACTCCATTTTATAGGTACATTCGGAAATAAAAATATTCTTAAGTCACTTAGCCACATGTCAATTAGTCCCATTGTAAATAAAAAATATTTGTTGGAAAAATATCCTGGCAAAGGAGGATGGACTTTTGCTACAATTCCAGAAATTCCACAAGACAAGCATGCTCATTTCGGTTGGGTAAAAGTAAAAGGCAGCATTGATGGTTATGAAATAAAGAAGTATAACTTGATGCCAATGGGTAATGGTCATCTTTTTCTTCCTGTGAAAGCAGAAATTCGTAAGCAAATAAATAAGCAAGCCGGCGATTTTGTACATGTCATATTATATTTAGATAATGAACCGTTAGAAATTCCTGAAGAATTTTTCATTTGTCTAAATGACGAACCCGAAGCATTGAAGTTTTTTAATTCAATTAAAGAAAGCGATCAACACAATTATATCAAATGGATATATGCTGCAAAGACAGAATCAACTAAGATAGATAGAATTGCCGATGTGATAAATAGACTTTCCAAATGTCAACTTCTCAAGTCTAAATAAGTAGAAGAAAGGATATTTGCTATTCAAGACTGATAGCTGCTATTGGTTTCGCTACAGTTGTTTTGATTGAATTAGAATTTCTTTTCTATTGCGATGAAAGCAATAAAACTATCGAATAATATCTTTTTCCCAAAATAATTAGGTTATTTCAATAATAAACAAGATAATAAGTTAAGGGTAGAATAATAGATGTAATATTGCACCACAGAATTGGTAAAGTAAAGTCCAGTTCATTTCGGATAGAAACGCTTATTTATATTCATTGCCGTAAAACTTCAAGAGATAATCTTCTAGAACGCACGTTCCCCATTCAAACAAGCTTTATTAAGCCGCACATTTATTTTAATACATCACAGTACTGCACTTCGTTCAGCGCTATTTGTTTAGTTCGTTGATTGACTTTAGCAATCAAAAAACGTGTTTGCTGCAATCGGGAGTTCCCTATTGAAGCAAATGAAGTGTTTTGCTGTAATCAGGAGTTGGCAATCGAAGCAAATGAAGTAATTTGCTGTAATCGGGAGTTGGCAATCGAAGCAAATGAAGTGATTTGCTGCAATCAGGAGTTGCTTATCGAAGCAAATGAAGTGATTTGCTGTAATCAGGAGTTGCCTATCGAAGCAAATGGAGTGATTTGCTGTAATGGGGAGTTGCCTATCGAAGCAAATCATTTATTCAAACTATTTATTCATAAAAAAGTAATCAATGTTTAAAAAATTTAAGTTTATTAATAATCAGATGGAAAGTGAAACACGAAATAGCTTCAGGAAAGCTGTAGTGCTAAGTAAGTTCCAGGATGCTGGATTATTGGCTTTGATCCCTTCCTATCCTGCATTACAAGCAAGGTACGACCTGTATCATCCTGCACATGAATTGTTAGTGTCAGGGTATAATAATTGGGATAGCACAGAAGGTGTTAAGCAAGGAGATAGAGTGACTGTAGAATTGTTGTTCACCGGCGCAAAACTTCAATTAACAGATGTTTGGTTGCCCGCTATACTCATGTTTTACAAGAAATTATCATCAAGGTACAAGTCTATTTTCCCAAATGGAATGAAACCCTATAATGTCGGAGGTATTGACGAAAAGATAGAGTCGTTCAATACCCTCAGTAAGAATATCGGCATTGATACAAATCTGACAACCGTAAAAACAGCCGTAGATAGTACTTATAGTGAATTAAAATTAGCTAGAAATGCACAGACAGGTGCAAAGGTTTCTAATTACATTTCGAGTGATGCACTCGAAGCATTGAGGTTTACTGCCATGAATTTGCAGTATAGGAACACAGGGTTTGTAATGGATAGCTTATTCGAACACAGAGAAACCATTCTTCCTTTAATTATAGACCTTGTTTCTTTGAGAGAAAAAGAACAATCTATTTATACAGGACATATACTTCATGGAATTACGATTGATGTTCTTGCACATACTTTTTTGGATTCAGATTCTATAAGAGTTAAGATTGTGGGTAGTGGTAAATTCAAACTATTTCTTTCTTCAACTAGCAAAGGAATTGATAGTACTGCTATTACTATTGACGCCAATCTTAGAACAGATATTTTAGTGAGTGGATTTAATGTAACCGATTTTGCAAACCACCGTTTCCTCACATTAATGAGCGAATCAGAAGATGCGGCAACCTATCGGATTGAATTGCTGTAAATGAGTCAATGAGAATAGGATAAACATTTTGTAGTGACAAGTAGTGACAAGTCTTGACTTGTCACTACTTGTCACTACAAAATGTGTCAATATGAATTTACCGTTTCTTTTCCAACCATTTCTTTACTTCCTTAATTAATTTTTTGTTTTGCATTAACACACTGAATTTTTGGTCGTAATCCCATAGCACGAGAGGGATTTTTAATTCGTCCATGATATTTGAGATATCTTCAAGATAATTTCGTCTGTATTTTTCTTCAGCATCTGTTATTACACCTGCCTCAGTACAAATGAGTGGCATGTTTCTTTTCTTACATTCTTCTGCAATTCTTCTAACCCGAACGATGATGTATTCCTTTGTTCCTTCGGCAGGATATTTAGTATAATCTTGTTCTACAGCAGAGCCTTGAGAGGATTTTTCCAACGAAGGCATCTTTTTCTTTTCATAGGGGTAAGGTATTTTTGTCATGTAGGTTCTGTCTTTTACCCATTCAGCGCCTTGATGTGTGAAAATATAGGGCTCATAAAAGTGTATCGTGTATAAAATTTTATCATCGTTCAATTTTCCTAAATCCAATAGTTCATCAGCGTTATTATAATTGGTACCACCTATAATATAATAGCGTTCTCTATCCTCCCATCGAAGTCCATTAATGATATAGGTAATATCTTCTTTCCATGCCAATCTTTCTTCAGTAGGTTCGTTATAGAGTTCAAAAAATAGGGATTGATAGCCCATGCCTCTAAATTTGTTTTGTAATTGTTTCCACATCCACATTATTCTATCCCTTTCAGAATACCTGTTTGTGCTGCCATAATAAACCTTACCATAGTGGTAAGTAATTATTAACGTTAACCCTAATTTTTGACAAGTATTAAAGGCATCACCAAGTTTATCCACTAATTTAACTTGTAAATTTGAGGAGTTAGGTTGAAGGTACATGTCCATTGCAACAGGCAATCGAACCGATTTAAACCCTAATTCTTTAATTTTGATCAGCTTTTCAGTAATATCAACATTTAATAATGAGTCTGCCGGTTGCCAGGTATGTTCTAGTAGAGAAAGATTTACTCCACCACCTATTTTTGCCTCAATTTGTGAGTTCTGTGGATTTATTGGATTGTACTTATCCACATTGTTAGCAAAAAGTTGTGGAATAATAATTGAAAATAGGACTACGAATATCATTCTTATATTAATAATCTCTACTTTCACCAAAATTTGCTTTTTAGACTGTATAACCCCCATCATGCTTAATGATTTAAAATTTTCGTTTGTAAATATAGACCAGGAAGGGCTATCAAGTGAACTTAACAATAAAGTAAAATATTATGCCAATGTAATTCATTGGACATTAATTTACGCTTTGCCATTGTTTTGGTTGCTTGACTACTCTTTTTTGTCATCCGATTGGATTATATTATTATTTGTAAGAATAGTAATTGTAGTCTTGTCGCAATGTATTTACCTATATGGAGGTTTGAAAAAAAATAATTGGGATACTTCCATTGTAATGGCATTTATTATCGGCTTAAATACCTTGCTTTACTCGGTTATTTGCTCGGTAATATCCATTTCTTTCGTATTGCCTTATTTCTTGATGTTTTCCTTTTTCTTTCTATTACTCAATATAGTAATTTTTTGGAAGCCTTTTTATTCAGTGTTGCAATGTGCGATTGCCTATTTTTTAATTATTGTATTTTTTAAACTATTTAACAAATACGATGGATATGATGCATTAATACAGCACGGGGGCGGGCTGTTTTTTGTTATATCCGCATTTTCATGTTTGATAGGCTTTAATAGATATTTATTAGTAAAGCGAGAAGCTTCTAAGAGTATTTTCATTGAAATGGCTAATAATAGGTTGATTGATCAGCACGAAAGAATTATTGAGCAACAGCATCAATTGAATGAATCGAATAGGAAATTGAAAAAGTTGAGCGAATACAGGTTTAATACATTAAACATGATATTGCACGATTTTAGAAACTTTACAGGCTCTATTCAAATGTCGTTAGATTTATTGGGAGAAACTAAAAGTAATTTGACCGAAGAGCAAAATGAAATTCTAGGCTATATTGGTGTGGGTAATGATAAACTGAAATATCTTTCAGAAAAACTTGCCGCATCTGCCGAATCAGACGAAAGTCAAATTAATTATAATTATTCTAATATTGATTTAAGTAAAGAAGTTGAGCAGGTAATAATGGATTTGGCTGATGCAGCAGCAATGAAGCAAATTAATTTGCAATTAAATATTGACCCTTCATCTTCAAATGTATATTTGGACAAAATTTTTCTTGATCAAGTTTTAGTTAAGTTATTCACTAATGTAATTAGATACGCAACTAGTGGAACAATAATTACTGTTCATTTGCATAAAATGGATGAAAGAGTAGTTACAGATATTGCTAATAAAGGCAAATTATTGGGTACTCAAAAACTAAGTGAATTATTTAGTGATCAGGAGGAAATACATGAATCTATTGATTTAGCATCAAAAAATACGACCGGATTTGCAGTTGCCAAAACTATGGCAGAACAAATGGGTGGTAAATTGACCTATAATAGCGATGAAAAAACAGGAAATTTTTATCGCCTCGAGTTTAATCTTTCTAAGTAAATGAAATGAAAATGAAAATGAAGTTTAAAGCTTTTTTATTCGTATTATTTGTTCTGGGCATGGTTGGTGTTAAGGCACAATCTATCAGATCATTTGAATCAATGGGATATGATGATGCCGCAATTAGAGGCATAAACGGATCACTTACTTTTTATATAAAAGTAAAACCCGATGATGACATCAACAAATGTAGATTGGTTCTGAATGTTTCAGCCTCACAGGTGTTGAATGCAAACACCTCTTTTTTAGTTATCAGTGTCAAGGATTTGCCAATCTATACGCAGCGTATTAGCGTTTCGCCTACTGATACTTTGTTCAGAATCGAAGTGCCCTTAAATCAAACAGAGGTTCAGCCTGATGGTAGGTATATCAAAATGAAAATATCTGCTACAATGAGTATTCATGAGGAGCAATGTCAGGATATCGACAATATTGCCTGTTGGTTGAGTATCAAAAACAGTTCTTATGTAAGTGTTGTAAGTCAAGATGTTGTTGGGTATCAACGTAGTTTGAAAGAATGGATTCAAGAATTCACTTCAGTTTATTCTCCTGAAAAAGCAGACCTAAATGATTTGACTTCAGGAGGTGTTATTTATACTATATTAAAACAAGCTACTCAAAAGGATATTTATACCGGTCTTTATAAATCAACAGACTCTTTACCTTATGGTGTAATTACAGGAGTTGTAGACAAATTACCCTATTCTGTTCGTCAAGTGATTCCTTCAATGGCAAAAGGACAGGGATTAATCTCTTTGGCTCGTGTAACAACTTCCGACGGACTTCGAACTGTAATGGTTGTAACAGGTGCTGACGCAGAAGGTTATATGAAGGCGATTAATGCATTGACTAGTAATAAAAGACTAAATAGTGCCTTTTCCGAAAAAATGTTGATTGATGCAGCGGTACCTAGCTATGCTAGTGTTGAAAACAGGTCTCCATTAATTACAACCTTAGAATCTTTAGGTGGAACACCTAATTTATTGGAAGGTATTGGCTCGCTGAAAAGTAAATACACTTTTTCATTGACTGAGTTTAATGCAATACCAACAAAACTAACTTTTCACCTTGAAAGTTATTTCTCAAACTTAAGACAAGATGATAGAGGATTTATAAATATTTATTTAAATCAGAATTTGGTTTATAGCGAAAACCTTGTTAATAAAACAAGCTTTGTAGAGGATGTTGATTTGAAACCATTTATGTTGAGTAAGTTCAATACACTTGAAGTAGAGTTTAGATTTCATCCATATACTAAGGCTTGTGAAAGTGGCTTTAGTAGTTTCTTCGCATTTACAAACGTAAAAACTTCAACACTTACATTTACAGGTGAGCGTGAAAATAAGTTTTATAGTTTCTTCAACTTCCCTGCTGAATTTAGAAAGGTGCCTACCAAAATTGTTATTTCACCTTCTTTGTTTGGTTCTAACATAATATCTTCTGTAGGTGAATTGTTTTATCAGCTAAATGCACCTTTTTCTGCCAATTATAATAGAATAATTGTGCCACCGTTAGTTGCTTCTGATAAGACTTCCTTAGATGATTTGAAAGGCTTTAATTTAATCACACTATTGAATAGACAAGATCCTTTTGTTAAAAACTTCACTCGATTGCCGGTTAATTTCACGAAGGATTTCCAATTGTATAAGGAAAGCGATGGTAAACTGAATTATGAAGTAAATGATTTTTCCAATAGTGGGATGGCTCAAATCTTTAAGGAAAGAGGTTCTACCATATTGATGGTTACTTCATTAGGAGGTGATAGTAGTAATAAAAATGCCTTTGAGAGTGTTGTGAAAAACTTCAGTACTCAATTGACAGAGATTGAAAGTAATGTTTGTATTGCCAACAGTAATGGTAAGAGTAACTATTTCTTTAAGTTGCCTGAGGAAAATGATTTAGTAACCTATCGTGGAGATTCGAATGGTTTTGAAGTTGTTTATGAAAGATATAAATGGTTCCTTTTAGGTCTTCTCTTAGTATTAGTGGTATTAGCATTCTTATTTGTAAGAAATAAAGTAAAAGAATCACAAGAAACGTTTAAAGAATTGTAATTCAAATCAGACCTTAATATAAAGTATGGCTCAGTGTGTATTGCATAAAATGGCATTGGATAATTCGTTTACAGATGAAAAACTAGATGCTGTACTCAATATTGCAAATATTTATAGCTATGCCCCTATTAAGGCCGCATTGAATTTTGGATATTTAGTTAGAAGAGATTATTTGACATATTTAGCCAAGCAAAATCATCCTATTATCGACTTGAGGAATGAGGAGCTTGACGAGGACTATGTTAATCAATGCGACATTTCGCATATGAATTCTTTTCTCTATATTCCATTACGGAAAGATTCGAATGGTGATTTGTTAATTGCTGCTGCTGATCCTTTTGACGAAAAACTGAGTACTAGTTTAGTCATTAAATTCAAGAGTAAGATTAGGCTAGTTGCAGCTTCTGATTTAGATATTACATGGCTGTCGCATAAATTGAGGGGTGGCTTTTTTGTAAAGGAAGCCGTGTTTAGTTTGATGAAAAAGCATCCTGAAAGTTCTGCGCTTATTACGTTTACGGATGCACAGCTTTATTTTATTTTTGGCTTTATTGCACTGAGTATTATATTTTTTATCATATTCTTTAAGCCAACATTTATTGTAGTCAATCTGTTTTCGTCATTATTCTTTTTATTTTCTATTCTTTTTAAGTTATATCTAGCCTTAACAGGTTCAAAATCTGAATTACACTCTGTTGTCTCAAAAAGTGAGATTAAAGGAGTTAATGAATTGACTTTACCTGTGTATACTATTTTGTTGCCGGTGTATAAAGAGGACAAATTGATTAGAAAGTTAATTTGGAATTTAAGAAGTCTAGATTATCCTAAAGCAAAACTTGATGTTAAGTTGTTAATTGAGGAAGATGATGATAAAACCCTGAATGCGGTTAGAAACCTTGATTTTCCTGCCAACTTTGAGGTAATAGTAGTTCCTTTTCACATGCCAAAAACAAAGCCTAAAGCATGTAACTATGGATTGTATTTTTCAAGAGGGGAATATCTAGCTATTTATGATGCCGAGGATGTTCCTGATAGTGATCAGTTGAAAAAGGTGGTTTGTCAGTTTCGTAAATTACCTGAGGAATTTGTGGTATTACAAGGTGCTCTCAATTACTTTAATAAAAATGAAAATCTTCTGACAAGAATGTTTACTCTCGAATATTCTTATTGGTTCGATTATATGTTAAGTGGACTAGAAACGCTAGATGTTCCAATTCCATTAGGGGGGACTTCGAATCATTTTAAATTGGCAACTTTAATGGAACTCGGTGCATGGGATCCATTTAATGTTACAGAAGATGCCGATTTGGGGTTGAGGGTATTTGATAATGGATATAAAGTGGGAGTTGTAAACAGTACAACACTTGAAGAGGCAAATAATGAGTTCTTCAATTGGATACGGCAAAGAAGTAGATGGATTAAGGGTTATATGCAAACCTATTTGGTACATATGCGTAATCCTGCAAGACTAGTAAGACAAGTAGGATGGAGAGGTTTCTTTGGTTTTAACTTCTTTATTGGTGGAACATCTTTCACTTTCTTATTATATCCCATCTTGTTGCTATTCTTTATCGTTTATATGATATTTAAATTTTCATTTATCAGAAGTATTTTTCCTGGATGGATTTTATATATATCTATTTTTAATTTCGTTGCAGGAAATGTTTTAATGATTTATGTAAATATGCTTGCTGTATTCAAGCGTAGATATTATGAGTTAATTCTTTTTGCAATTCTTAATCCAATTTATTGGTTAATGCACTCAAGGGCAGCATATATGGGATTATGGCAATTAATCACAAAGCCTTTTTATTGGGAAAAGACGAATCATGGTTTAAGTAAATTATCGTCAACAAGTGCAGTAGTAACACCTGAATAATGAATAAATTCATAGAGAAATATATCAATGGTTCATTGGCGATTGTATTATTAGTGTTTTATCTAGTATTATCCTGGATTTTACACCGAACTGGCTATGAACATTCAGAGAATATTTTTATTGCGGAAAAAATAAAGTTACTATTAGATTCTTCAGATAATAATTTAGTAACTCTTGGTACTACTTTCCCGACCATAGTATTTTTATCATCACTTGTTTTTACACCGTTTGGATATTTGTTTGCTCCCATATTAGCATCGATAGCGCTTACTGTAATGCTATTTTATACGCTATTAAAGGATTTTAAAGAGTCTTCGAAGTTGCCCGACTTTGTATATATTCCTTTATTGTCTCTTTTGTTTTTTCTACATCCTGGTTTAATTTATGCTGCTATTTCTGGCAGAGGGGTTGCCGCTATCATTGTCTTTTTTTATTTTTTATTCAGGAGTCTTTTTAGATATTACCGTACACAAACAACATTTTATCTTTCAATGGCAAGTATATATTTAACTTGTCTTGTATTTTGTGACTTTAATTTCATTTGGCTTCTACTTGCATTTTTTCCTTTCATTGTTTTGATTTCATTAGAGGGACTTAAAATCAATAAGGAACAGGCTCCAATATCACAATATTTTGACTCCGTAAATAATACTTCTCAAAGGCGAAAATTAACTAATCGTGCTGTTGCTATTTATATAATCTTGTTTTTGTTGCCAATTGGCGCTCTATTCTTGTTTGGCTACTTAAATAATACGCATGCAGGTGATGGCAATTATTTTTTAAATAGTCAATATGCAAACTGGCATGTATTGGGGAATGTCTGCATTGGAAATATTATTATTAATGACCATACTAATGTGTCGTATCAAACACAGCTTTTATTTCAGTTTTATGTTATAGCTGTTAATCCTTTATTATTATTGACTTTCTTTTATTTTAAAGGAAAATTGTATGAGCTGTTTACTTTGCTTGCGCCATTTATTTTAATGGCTATATTGATTATTAATACTCAGTATTATTTTATGATTGAGTATTATCTTATTTTTTTAATATTAGCCCTTGTAGGTTTATCTTTTTATGCAAATAAACAGTTTACCAAAAAAGTCACTTGGTTTCTTGTTTTTGTTGCGGGATTATTAAATGTTTTTACTGGGATTTATTATTTTAAAAGAACTAACGATCAGGAAGAGAAGAAATTTTTTAATTGTATCCGAGATTATAAGCATTGGTTAAAAGAGAAAAATAATAGTGAAGATTATCAAGTAGCTCAATACATTATCAATATTGCCGATATTAATAATAAAGTATTGATTGATGATGCTGCAGCCTTTCAAATTGTGGCCCACTTAAAGTCATTAGAGGGAATTGAATTGCCAATAAATAAGAGTTTTGGTACCGTGATTGAAAATCCTGCCTCAGGTGTGAAATTTATATGCGTTGCTAAAATCACTAATCCTCTTAAGAACTTCACGGTTTTGAATACTTATAACTTAAATCAAATGGAAATGCGTGGACAGTTCGTAACAGAGCTTGTTTTTGATACTCCTAATTGGTCTGTTTATAAGATATTCCCTGTAGATGAATAATAAATTATTACTGACCTTTCTATATCAATTTAAGTTTAGTGCTTTATATGTCATAAAGGAATAACGGTTGAAAAGCGTAAGTGTCAGGACATTGATAAATAATATCGCTTTCATTCGGGCATTGATTAACATTTATACCCTTAACTATGCTTCGTAAATATTATATCTTTTCAATAATAATTACTTTTTTCCCTTCTGCCTTTGTATTTGCATGGAGTGCTGCAGGGCACGGAATTGTTGGAGATATAGCCTACAATTACCTATCACCACTTACTAAATCGAGGGTTACTTATTTTTTAAAGGGAAGAACCGTACATCAAGCCTGTACATGGATGGACAGCATTAAGAGTATGCCACAATATTCGAATCTAACTCCATGTCATTATGTAAACATTAACTTTGGCACAACCTACGATACCACTAGCACTAACAATATTGTGTTTGAATTAAGAAGTGTATTAGGCGAATTGTCTAAAATGAATAATCTTGATGAAAATACAATAACTCAATATGTTTTAGAGTTATTTCATTTAGTTGGTGATATACATCAACCTCTTCACTGTGGCTATGCTACAGATGCAGGTGGAAATAGTACACGAGTTACTTATTTAGGACAAAATACCAATCTTCATAGTGTTTGGGACTATTCATTGGTACAGTCCGGCAATATTAGCCTCTCCTCCTGCCTTGCTTCGAATCGATTTACAGCCATGCAAATACAGGCTATTCAACAAGTTGATGTTCTTGCATGGATGAATGAATCTAGTAAATTGGTGGAGTCCTGTTATTATTTTGAGAATAACAATATTTTGGATTCAAATTATATTGCCACACGTATACCTATTGTTAAGGAACAACTTCTTAAGGCAGGATTGCGCTTAGCATCGGTTTTGGAAATGGTATTTGGTTCTAATTCAAGTTTGCCAGTTATTTTTTTATCCTTCGATGTACAGTCAGCTAAGAATCAAAATACCTTGTTTTGGGAAATTGCGACAAACCAAAATGTTGTTCAATTCAGTATTGAAAAAAGTAACGATGGTGTCAGTTTCAATAAAATTGGCATTGTTGAAAGTTCTTTGTCAGACGATAAGTTGTCTTATTATTTTGTGGATATTCTTGCAACAAACATAGCTTATTACAGGTTAAAAACAGTATTTATGGATGGCTCTATACAATACAGTTCCGTTATTATAGGAGGATTTGAGGATGTGCGAAATAGTGCAATTGATATTTTACCGAACCCTGTCAAATCGTCTCTTACTGTTCGGTTTAATCAATCAAATAGCAAGCTAATTAACATACAATTAATTGGTTTTGATGGTAAAATATATAAAACACAACAGGTTCAATCAAATCCAGGTAAAATGTCAGTTAATTTAAACCTTGATGGATTGAAAAAGGGAGTATATATAATAATGGTTGAAGGAGTGGGGATGCAAAAGGTTTTGGTGGATTAGCTTTAAAAAAGCATATTAGTACATATTTGTTACTACTCAGGAGGTTCTACCACAAGGGCAACGAAGATAAAACAAGGAACACTAGGACTTCATTTAAAATACTTGACAGGCAAATAAATAAACTGTTTACTTTTCCTTGTGTTTTTTTGCTAAAAACCTTGTGACCCTGGTAGTAAAAATACCTGAGTAGTAACACATGTTTACCTAAGTCGTTTACTTAAAAGGGTTTCTCAAAGGACACAATTATTTTTAATTATAAATAACGATATTTATAGATTTCAGGCAATCACATTTAGCTTTTTTTAATTGCAAACCTCGTACTATTTTTTTCTTTGTTTCCTCTTGTGTTAAAATCTTCTAAGTAGCAATTTTTAATTAAAGTCAGTTGATTCTATTTCTAAATATCTTATTCCCACCTTTCCCAAACTGAACAGAATCACTCGAAGATTTGTTGTTAAATTTTAATTGAGTAGGTTCGCACTCAAAAAAGAAACTTTTATGAGCAATTCAAATACACATGTTAATCATCCTGAATTCCAGATAATCCCTCTTTCAGAAGGCTCATTTACAATAGATAAGACAAAAATATTTGTTCCTTTTAATCATGACGAACATGATTTACAGCAGCGTCCTATTGGAAGTTTATTGGTTGAAGTGCAGCCCTTTTGTATTGTTACCCCAAAGGATATCATCTTAATTGATACAGGTCTAGGTTTTACTAATAATAAGCAATTGCAGATTCATGCCAATCTATTAGCTAATGGAATTGAACCTAATCAGGTAACACAAGTGCTTATGAGCCATTTACATAAAGACCATGCAGGAGGTGTTAGTAAGAAAGATAATTTTGGCAATTATCATCTAGCCTTCCCAAATGCTACTTATTTTGTACAAAAGAAGGAATTTGAGTTTGCCTTAGAAACAGGTTTCCCTGTCTTTATGACCGAAGAGATTGGAGCTCTAGAAGATAGTATACAAGTAGAGTGGTTAGATGGAAATGGAGTAATTGATAGCATAGAAGATGTTAAGGTTGCCTACCAAATTACGGGTGGCCATAGTCCTTTTCATCAGGTATTTAGTATTGAAGTGGGAGGGCAAACTCTTTTTTATGGTGGGGATGATGCCCCTCAACTACAACAAATGAAGAGTAAGTTCGTAGCTAAATATGATTTCGACGGAAAAAAATGTATGGAATTAAGACAGCAGTGGTGGCAGGAAGGACAAGAAAACAATTGGACATTCTTGTTTTACCATGATATCAAAGCACCTGTGCATTCGTTTTAGATTTCATTTTGCCACAATGCGAGAAATGAAGAGGTTCATGTTATATAACTTATAAAATAAAAAGGAAGTCTAATATATTTTTTCAATACTAAGACTCAAAGACGCTAAGATGCACATAGAAAAAAAGAAAAATTAAATTTGACTTAGTGCCTTTGAGTTTTTGAGTCTTAGCGTTGGAGAAATAAAAAAGAATACAATTTGTCATAAAGAAAGTTATCAAATGAAAAGCAATCTTAATTTCAGAGTATTAGTAAACGCCTTTTTTAAAAGAAGTTATATCTTAAACTAGTAAAAACAAGTGGCACAAGGTTTTCAATTAAAACGTATCTATACCAACAATTCAAAACTTAAAATCCTTGTGTTTATTTGTGTTAAGACAAGTGCCCTAAATTATTATTACAATAAAACTGAGAAACTACTATTTTTATACCTGTCAATTTAACAACTAACATACATGGCTACGAGTAAACCGCTTATCTCTACCTCTTTTAGTTACGAGACTCAAGAAGAAACATTGGACATCAAACCGCAAGGTGCAAAATTGGAAATTGGTATTCCTAAGGAATTTGCATTTCAGGAAAACCGGATTTCACTTTCTCCCGAAGCAGTAGGTGTACTTGTTAATAATGGTCATCATGTGATGGTAGAACATCATGCAGGGCAAGGAAGTCATTATTCAGATAGAGATTATGCAGAGGCGGGTGCTACTATTGTTCATGATAAAGCAAAAGTTTATCAGGCACCGATGCTGTTGAAAAGCGCCCCTGTGGTAGAAGAGGATATGGAGTTGTTGCAAATGAATCAAACTATTATTTCTCCTATACATCATTCTGCCCTCAAACAATGTATTGTAGCGAAGATGATGGAGAAAAAAATCACCGCTCTTAGTTTCGAAAATCTAAAAGATGACAATGGGAGTTATCCGATTGTGAGGAGTATGAGTGAGATTGCAGGAAGTGCCTTGATGCTGATTGCAGGACAATATCTGAGTAGTTTCAATAAGGGAAAGGGCGTTCTTTTGGGAAGTATTAGCGGTATTCCTCCTACTAAAGTAGTGATAGTAGGGGCAGGAATAGTTGGGGAAACGGCCACAAGGAATGCACTTGCATTAGGAGCTTCGGTCAAGGTTTTTGACAATAATATATATCGACTCAAAGAATTACAGAATAATATTCATCAACGGGTATGGACAAGTGTTTTGGAGCCTCGAATACTTGCCAAACAACTTAAGACTTGTGAGGTTGCAATAGGTGCTTTAAGTAATGAACATGGTCGTGCACCAATCGTTGTTACCGAAGAAATGGTCGCAGCAATGAGACCGGGAAGTATTATTTTAGATGTTGCGATTGATAGAGGAGGTTGTTTTGAAACAAGTCAATTGACAAGTCATGAGAATCCTACGTTTGTAAAGAATAATGTAATTCATTATTGTGTACCAAATATTCCAAGCGGCTTTGCACGTACGGCTAGTCAGGCGATAAGTAATGTATTGATGCCGTTAATCATCACGATGGGAGATGAGGGTGGAATTGAAGAAATGATTTGGCGCAATGTGAATCTGCGTGAAGGAATTTATCTATTCAAAGGCGCCTTGACAGATCAGTATATCAGTGAAAAGTTTAACCTTAAATACACCGACTTGCACTTGTTGATGGCTAGTAGACGATAATTAAGGGAAAGAGGAGATAGGTAAAAAGTGATAAAGAATTAATTACTCACCTTCGCATAGATTTAATTGAATATTTTTTTGTCTTTTTTTCTTGCCACAAAGACACTAAGTCGCGAAGGCATTAAGTCTTTTAAAGCAATAATTAAGTAACAAAACTTAATTATTCTTTGAGTATTTGAGTCTTTGTGTTGAAAAATATATATTAGACTCTTTATCCTTTAATGATTGTAGCGAAAGTTGAGTGAATTATGAACTAATTCCCTCTTTTACTAATCCTTCTTTACTTGTTTTTGCACTTCGGCCCATTCGCCATTATATTTCTCAATAAATGCTAATATTTCTTCTCTTCCCTGATTTTTAGTAGCACTTGTAACAAAGCTTTGAGGTAGAAATTGCCATGTTTCTCGCATAGCATCTAAAAAGGCTTTTACATTTCTTTCTACTGCGCCGGGCTTTTCCTTATCTGATTTGGTAAAGGCAATTGTGAATGGAATTTCCCACTTTGCCAGTTGTGTCAAAAACTCTAAATCTATTTTCTGAGGACTATGTCTACTATCAATCAACACAAATACATTAATGAGATTTTCTCTCTTCCTCAAATAGTTTTCTATCATTTGTTCCCATCTTCTTCGGGTACTTTGAGAGATGACGGCATAGCCATAACCTGGCAAATCGACAAGACTCCATTTTGTTCTCGGTCCTTTATTTCCTGAAGTACTTTCGATTGCAAAATGGTTTATTAATTGAGTTTTTCCTGGAGAAGAAGAGGTTTTTGCAAGACGTTGCTGCTTACAAATTGAGTTGATAAGTGATGATTTACCCACATTACTCCTGCCTATAAAAGCATATTCAGGCTTGTCGGCCGGCGGGCATAAGGCAACATCGGGAGATGAAGTAACGTAAGTAGCTGATATTATTTGCATCGTGTAAAGATACAGGGGAAGATTGAATGAGAAAAACTATACTTCTCGGAGGATGCAAAAAGTTTTTCGCTTGCAGTATTTAATAATAATCTATAATTATAAACAATTCCCACTAGTAGTTATTGATTTCATATTGTTTGTATCAATACAAAGCAAGTAAATTATACTATTTGTATAAAATAGACAGCTTTTTCTCAAAGAAAACTTTTGATATATCATGGATTATACAATCCTTCCGATGGATAGTATAATCCATCCTACGTTTAATATCATCCTTCCGATGGATGATAATAAACATACCAAAGGATACTATAATCCTTCTATAGATATATCAATCCTTTGCAGGGATTTTACAATCCTTCGCAAGGATTATAGTAAACTTCAGATGAATAGTATTAAACCTAGGATGGATAATATAAAACGTACGAAGGATTATATTATCCATCATTTTTTCAGTATAAAAAGTAGTAAAATGTCTGTAAATGGGATTGTAGGTTAAACGATGTGTTGCAATATTGCACCTTATTTGCAAACAACCACCTGAAATTAAACAAAATTTGGTACGCACCTGTCTTCTCCATTTTCTTCTCTGTCATTTCGTAGAAATCTGCTTTACAAATATTTGCTTCCATTTAAAAATCAAACTAGCTTCTATTAATCAAAGGGTTATTGCTATAAATAGATTCATGACAATATTTTATCAGATTACTACTTTATGACAGCAAAGATGGCAGGCGACAGTTACTAGCAAATTGGTAGAGGGATTATACTAATAAAATTTCCAATAATTGACATTTCTTGCAGTTCAAAGTATTAAAAACACTGCTAAATTTGTTCAAAAATTAATGTCCTATTAGTTAAAAAAATAATTTTTGAAAATATAAATACCTATTTCTTTTCTCTTTTTTTGTTACTACCCAGGATTTTTTACCACTATGACCACAAAGGTTTGTAAAAAGAAACACAAGGATTTATGGTATTTATAATCTCATTAAACTTTATCAGAAAACTTTGTGCTCCTTGTTTTGTTCTTAGATTTCTTTGTGATAAAAACTCCTAAATACAAACCCTTTTTTTGATTTATCACTACTATTTAGCTTTTATATGTTAAAGTTTGTCCAAACACTCATTTTGTGCAAAGATAGATTTGGTTATTAATTGCTAGGGGTAGCAAAAGCATACTTTACATCCTTAATCCTAGCTCAAGGATTTATAAAAAATTAATTATGGGAAAGAAAGCAGTTCCTTTAAAGAATTGGCCAAAGAAAAATGGTCAAAAAATGGCAGGATTCGCAAAGAATACTGTCACGAAAATGGGTTTGAATCCAGTTTTCAAAGATGCAGGTACAGTAGTCGGTCATGGTGTTGTAGCTACGACCGTTACAGCTGCAGCAGACGACATGTCTGCAAAGTATTTAAACAGATTAAACGGCCCGATAGCAAAAGGGGCGTATGATACATCCATCATTACAATGGAAGCAATATTGCAATCACAATGTGCGTATGTAAGTTTTATCGCAGATGGAAATAGGGATATAATTTTGAGTTCAGGATTTGAATGTTCCGCTATTACAAATTCAAAGGCAGTCATACCTGAAACACCTAGACCTCCAGTAGTTACTATTAATGGTAGTGGCAACATTACTATTGAGAACATGAGTATTGTAGGCGTTGTTTCATTATGTATTGTTGTGTTTTTGGGATTAGTAAGTAAAGTTGTTGTTTCGAAAAACAGCATCTCATTTCCAGAAGCAGGAAATGTAATTATCATTCCCTATGGAGGTGTTTACGAACACCTTTCTGGATTGACACCCGGTGTTCAAGTGAGTGTGATGGCACTTGCGCAAAATGCTTCGGGCATGAGTGCATTTAGTGTGTTGGTAAGTAAGTATGTTAGCTAAGTTTTTGAAATAAAAGTTATGAAATTGAAACGGTGAGTTTTAGCCAACAAACTTAAAACGCCTCGAAATAGAAATGTTTCGGGGCGTTTTGCATCTGATAATTTGTTACTACTCAGTAGGATTAACCACAAGGAAATCAAGGAAAAAATCAAGGGACACACTGTTTTCTAATAAACATAGATAATCCGAGTACCTAAAAACTATAAATCATTGTGTTTTTTTGTAAAAGACTTTGTGTTTCTAGTTCTAAGACCTCCTAAGTTGTATATACTATTTTTCATTCTTAGTTATTACTCAGGAGCTTTTATCAATAAGGTTTTGCTAATCCTTTTGGCAGAAGTTGACGATTGTCTCGCCACTATCACTAAACCCTTACATTTGCGACTCAAAAAAATGACAAATTGGCGAAAAATGGTTTTGGCACTTAATATGAAAACCTGTCGTCATTCAAGAAACAATATAATTAGAGTATGTTAAAGTTTATAAGTAAATTATTAGGGGGTAATAAGAGTGAGAAGGATGTGGCAGAGATAAAGCCTCTCATCGTCAAGATAAATCAATACTTTCAACAATACCAATCTATCAGCAATGATGAATTGAGGGCTAAGACTGTTGATTTTAAACAAAGAATTGCTGAGCAACTGAAGGATACAGATGCTTTTATTGCTGCAAAGCAAACAGAAGCCGACGAACTACCTGCATCAGAAATACATGTGAAGGATGCAATTTATCAAGAGATTGATAAACTAAAAAAGGAAAGGGACAAAGAATTAGAAGAGGCATTGAAAACGATTCTGCCCGAAGCCTTTGCAGTTATTAAAGAGACTGCTCGTCGTTTTAAAGAGAACGAAACCCTCGAATCGACTGCTACTGACCTAGATAGAGAATTTGCCGTAAAAAAAGAATATATCACAATTCAGGGCGATAAGAGTATCTACAAGAATACATGGACTGCCGGTGGCGGAAAAGTTACTTGGAATATGGTACATTATGATGTGCAGCTAATTGGTGGTGTGGTTTTGCATAATGGTAAGATTGCTGAAATGGCAACGGGTGAAGGTAAAACTTTGGTGAGTACTCTACCTGCTTATTTGAATGCCTTATCTGGAGAAGGAGTTCATATTGTTACTGTGAATGACTATTTGGCAAAGAGGGATAGTGAATGGAATGGTACCTTGTTTGAATGGTTAGGACTTAAGGTTGATTGTATTGATAAGCATCAACCGAATACTGCAGAACGTAGAACGGCTTATCTGGCAGATATTACTTATGGTACCAATAATGAATTTGGGTTTGATTATCTCCGTGATAACATGGTGCATAATCCTGATGAAATGGTACAACGAAAACACCATTTTGCAATGGTGGATGAGGTGGATAGTGTATTGATTGATGATGCTAGAACGCCATTAATTATTAGTGGACCAATTGGAAGGCAAGATAACTTGGAGCAATTTTTTGAATTGAAACCTAGAATTGAAAAAATAGTTGATGCACAAAAGCGAGCAGTAAACTCTTTTCTACAAGAAGCAAAGAAAAAGATTGCTGAAGGAAATGATGATCCAAAAGACGGAGGATTGGCTTTATTCAGGGCACATAGAGGGCTTCCGAAGAATAGTGCTACTATTAAGTTTCTTTCTGAACCTGGAATGAGGGTAAAACTTCAAAAGGCAGAGAACTTTTATTTGGCAGACCAATCTCGTGAGATGCATGTAGCTGATGCTGAATTGTATTTTTACATTGATGAAAAAAATAATTCGGTTGAATTAACCGATAAGGGTATTCAATTAATAACCAAAGCAGGTGAGGATCCTCATTTCTTTATCATTCCTGATATCAGTATCGGACTTAATAATATTGATAAGAGTGGATTGAGTGCTGAAGAGAAATTGCAACAAAAGGAAGTCATCATCAATGATTATTCTGTTAAGGCTGATCGTATTCATACAGTTCAGCAACTTTTAAAAGCATATACGCTTTTTGATAAGGATGTTGAGTATGTGGTAATGGAAGGCGCTGTTAAGATTGTAGATGAACAAACAGGACGTATTTTAGACGGTCGTCGATATAGTGATGGTTTGCATCAGGCAATTGAAGCAAAGGAAAATGTAACAATCGAAGCTACTACACAAACCTATGCAACTGTTACACTGCAAAACTACTTTAGGATGTACCATAAATTATGTGGTATGACGGGTACTGCAGAAACTGAAGCAGGTGAGTTTTGGGATATTTATAAATTAGATGTAGTTACGATTCCTACAAATATCACAGCAATCAGAAAAGATGAACAAGATTCAGTTTATAAAACAAAGCGTGAAAAATTTGGTGCTGTAATAGACGAGATATCGAGACTCCGTAATGCAGGACGACCCGTTCTTGTAGGTACAACTTCAGTAGAAGTGAGTGAATTATTGAGTAGGATGTTACGCCAAAAGCAAATACCTCATAATGTATTGAATGCGAAGCAGCATGCTCGTGAAGCACAAGTGGTTGCTGAAGCAGGTTTAGCGGGCGCTATCACAATTGCTACGAATATGGCGGGTCGTGGTACCGATATCAAACTTGGGCCAGGTGTGAAAGAAGCGGGTGGTTTGGCAATTATAGGTACAGAACGTCATGAAAGTCGGCGTGTGGATAGACAGTTGCGTGGTCGTGCAGGTCGTCAGGGGGATCCAGGTTCTACGATGTTCTATGTAAGTTTAGAAGATGACTTGATGCGGATGTTTGGTAGCGAACGTATTGCAAAAGTGATGGACTTTGCGGGTTATAAAGAAGGGGAAGTGATTCAGCATCCAATGATCACAAAGAGTATCGAAAGGGCCCAAAAGAAAGTTGAGGAAAATAACTTTGGCATCAGAAAGCGCTTGTTAGAGTACGATGATGTGATGAACAAACAACGTACTGTAATTTATACCAAGAGAAATCATGCTTTGTTTGGTGAACGCCTAGCCCTCGATTTGGATAATGCCTATTATTCAGTTGCAGAAAATGTAATTGATGCATTCAAAGAAGTAGGTGATTATGAAGGATTTAAATTGGCAACAATTCGCCATTTTGCAGTAGATACCAATATCACACAAGCAGACTTAGATAAGAAGTCTGTACAGGATTTGGCTGAACAATTATATCAGGAAGCGATAGGGAATTATCAACGCAAGAAACAAGAGATCGGTACTCATGCTGTTCCGATATTTAAAACTATACGTAAAGAACAAGGGGCTCATATCGAAAATATCATTGTTCCATTTACAGATGGTAAGCGTGGATTGCAGATATTGGCTAATCTGGATAAGACAGTTTTAACAGATGGTTTTGAATTATTAAATAGCTTAGAAAAAACGGCTACGCTTAATTTTATAGATGATGAATGGAAAGAACATCTTCGTGCTATGGACGATTTGAAACAAAGTGTTCAAACGGCAACATATGAGCAAAAAGATCCTTTGGTTATCTATAAGATGGAGGCATTTAACTTATTCAAGAACATGGATGGCGTGGTAAATAAAAATATTGTTGAATTCCTTTCTCACGCAACAATCCCTGGCGACAATGAAGGACAAGTTAGAGAAGGACATCAGGAAAAGACTGATTTAAGTAAACTTAAGACAAAGAAACAAGATGTGGATGCTGCCGGAAGAGAAGTTCCGCCTACCGAGGAAGATTTCATTGATGAAACACCTGTTAAGCAACAGCCAATTATAGTTGGGCCAAAAACAGGACGTAATGATCCTTGCCCTTGTGGAAGTGGCAAGAAATTTAAGGCTTGTCATGGGAGGGAGTAGGCCTTTTAGTGAAGAGTTATAAGTGTAGGGTAGTAGGTATTAGATTAAAAGTCTTTTTATTTTACGAGATATTTGAAGGATAAACCGAAAGTGTAGGCTTTCGGTTTATTTGTTTTAGATAAGTTGTTTCGTGTTTCTCACATTGCTACAAAGTTGCAGGCGATTTGGAAATAAATTTTAGTACTTATCTTGAAAAATGGTTCATTTTAATTAGCAAATTGTTTAAGAATTACTTTGAGCCCATTGTTCATCTTAGTTTACTTGGTGGTCAATATAAAATTAGTTAATGGAATATCTTTTAGAACAAATTAAGGCTTGTAATGTGTGTGAACAGCATTTGGAGGCAGGGGTAAATCCCGTTGTTGCAGCTAGTGTGAATAGTAAAATCATTATTGTTGGTCAGGCACCCGGTAGGATTGTTCATAAATCGAGTATTCCATGGAATGATAAGAGTGGCGATAATCTCAGGGAATGGATGGGGATTGACAAAGCGACCTTTTATAACACCGAAAAGGTAGCATTGATTCCTATGGGGTTCTGCTATCCTGGAACAGGGAAAACAGGAGATTTGCCTCCAAGAAAAGAGTGTGCCCCACTTTGGCATTCAAAACTTATTGAATTAATCCCAAATGCAAAACTGATTCTTTTGGTCGGTCAATATGCTCAAAATTATTATTTGGGAGAAGGGGTGCAACCTACTTTAACAGAAACTGTACAAATTTACCAACGATATCTACCCCAATATTTTCCTTTACCACATCCTTCGCCACGCAATAATATATGGCAAGCAAAAAATATTTGGTTTGAAGCCGAAGTGATACCTGAATTAAGAAAAAGAGTGAAGAAGTTGATTTAGAGAAGCATATTTCATTAAATTATGAAAAAAAGCAGCATTTAAATAAAAATATCTGCCTCTATAAGTGTATAGAATATCTTATTTCCCGATATTCGAACGGTTACTATCAGTAATCAAGTTGATGGATGTTATCCTTTATTAGCAAGATAAAGCTTCTTTTTGCAGAAATAAATGTTTAAACAAAAAATGTACTAGCAACTATGCTTAATGTCTTCAAAAATTTCAATTACATAGTGTTTGTAAACATAAGAGCATTCGTTTTAGCAAAAAATGAATTAAAAAAAGAAACATTTACAATTAAATAGCATTTTTTAATGTGTAAAAAGTACATATTAAATTTTTACCCTTACTTTGCAAACAATTTTCACTAAAAAAATAACAAATGAATTTTAGAAAATTTCAGGTTCCCTACGAGATTAATGAAAAGTACTCAAAAAAAGCAGCTTACTTCTCAATGGAGTTCGCAATACATCAGCCATTAAAAATCTATAGTGGTGGTCTTGGTTTCCTTTCAGGCTCACATTTACGTGGTGCTTTCGAGTTAAAGCAAAATATGGTTGGTATTGGTATCTTGTGGAAGTATGGTTATTATGATCAAACTCGTAATCAGGATCAAACATTACAACCTGCTTGGATGGAGAAGAGTTATTCTTTCCTTGAAGATATTGATGTTAAATATCAAATTCTTATACATGATGCGCCTGTTTGGGTTAAAGTTTATTATTTAGCTCCTGAAGTGTTTAATACTGCGCCTTTATTTTTATTGAGTACAGATATTCCTGAGAATGATTATGTTTCTCAAACAATTACACATCGGTTATACGATGCAAATGTGGCTACAAAGGTTGCTCAGTTTATGTTGTTGGGGATTGGTGGTGCTAAATTGATGGATGAAATTGGATTTAATCCCGATGTTTATCATCTTAACGAAGCTCACGGAATTTCTTCAGCATTTTACTTGTTAAACAAATTCAGGAGCCTACCTGCTTTGAAAGAACATCTAGTATTTACTACACATACTCCTGAAGAAGCAGGAAATGAAAAGCACGATATTTACTTGTGTCACAAGATGGGCTATTTCTGTGGACTAAGTCTTGACGAAGTGCGTAGAATAACGGGCATGGAGGATGATCAATTTAATCATTCATTAACTGCTTTGAGGTTTGCAAGAAAAGCGAATGGGGTATCACAACTTCATGGGGTAGTTTCTCGAGAAATGTGGGGCAAATATGAAGGTATCTGCGAAATTACCGCTATCACTAATGCTCAGAACTGGACTTATTGGGCAGATGAACGTCTTTATCATTTTAATGAAATAGGCAATGATGCTGCAATTGACGATAGGAAATGGTACTTGAAGAAACGTGCGTTTGAATTGGTTGCTGATCAAACAGGTAAAATCTTTGATCCTAATGTACTAACAATTGTATGGGCTAGACGATTTGCAGGTTATAAACGAGCCGACATGCTTACTTATGATTTAGAGCGTTTTGAAAGGCTAATAAATAATCCTAAATATCCTGTTCAGGTTATTTGGGCAGGTAAGCCTTATCCATTCGATTATCCTGCAATTGGTACCTTTAATAACTTAGTTCATCTAAGTAAAAGGTATAAAAATGTAGCTGTCTTAATTGGATATGAATTGTATTTAAGCAGAAGATTGAAACAAGGTGCCGATGTATGGTTAAATAATCCTCGTGTACCAAGAGAAGCAAGCGGAACAAGTGGAATGACTGCTGCAATGAATGGTGCTGTTAATTTTAGTACAGATGATGGATGGATACCAGAATTTGTTAAGCATGGCGTAAATGGTTATGTAGTGCCGAAAGCAGATTATGCTAATATGAACGTTCATGATCAAGATGAATATGACTTGAATAAAGTCTATGAAATTCTTGAAAAAGAAATTATTCCTGCCTACTACGAAAATAAAGATGGATGGCGTGATATCGTTAAAAATGGTATGAATGATGTTCGTTATCAGTTTGATAGCAACAGAATGGCGGCAGAATATTATGATATCATGTATAAGTAGGAAGTGTTGGTTATAAGTTGTAGGTTCTTAGTAATACTTTGTACGTTTTAAGTAAATCGTACTACACTTAAATTGGCTGTACAACCTACACATAATTGGCGTTTTTTAAAATTTAAACATAAGCATCATGGAAGTAAATTTCATGGTGCTTTTTTTTGTTTTTAGTATATTCAAGTAACTTATTTTACTAAAAGACATACTATTAATAGCTAAAGTGCCATTTGTTAATAATTTTATAATATTGAAAATGCATTATTATGAATTGTATTCGTACTTTTCAAAAAACTTTTTTATGCAATGGAGAAGATTTAATGGAGAGTCGATTATCCTCCCAATAAAACAGGCCGTAGCAGCAGCAATTAAGCAGGAAGAAGAAAAGGGTTATAAGCTAAAAGTATGTATCGGTACTGACAGTCAAGTTAAAGGAAATGAAACTGATTTTGCCACAGTTATCGTCTTTTTAAGAGAACATGCAGGCGGATTCATGTTCATTCATAATGAGCGTTCAAAACAAAAGTTCCATTTAAAGGAAAGAATGCTTTGCGAGGTGGCAAAAAGCATTGAAATCGCCTATGAATTGTGTGATTTATTTATTGAATACCATGTTGAAATGGAGGTACATGCAGATATCAATACAAATCCTGCCTTTAAAAGTAATGATGCCTTAAAAGAAGCAATGGGTTATATACTTGGAATGGGATTCGCTTTTAAAGCAAAACCCGAAGCATTTGCAAGTAGTTGCTGTGCAGATAAAATGGTAAACTAATTGCAATATTATAGTTACATGCATTGGGCTGTAGTGAATACTTTGGTGTTGCTTGGGTAAAACATCTTAAATAGAATCTATTTTTTTGAGATAATTAGTTTGTTCATTAAAGAGGGATAAAAAATATTTTCGCAACTTTATAATCCAAATAAGGGACCAAAACTCTTGTAAGGTTTGTGGCTTAACGAATGAAGCTAGAAAATTTTTATTCACCCCATTTTATGAGTAGAATCGAAAAGTAGTATGTTTGTCAAAATAGACGAATTACACATGAATAGGTTTTTTTTTACTTTACTTCTAATTATTGCCTTTTCCTTTAGGGCTTCTTCACAAAAATATTCTTTTGTATACCTAGAATCCGAGACAAAAGACCCTTTTTATGTTTTACTGAATGGTAAAATGAATTATAGCTCTTCTCTGAGTGGATTTCTTACTATACCTCAATTAATGAACGGAACTTATGACGCTGAAGTAGGATTTGTAAAAAATAAATATCCTGAGCAACATTTTGTAATAACAATAGATAATCAAGATCTAGGATTTGTATTAAAAAAGATAAATGATAGCACTTTTGGTTTGTTGAATTTACAAACATTCAATGTTATCTCTGCCATTAATACGATTAGCGATAGCAGCAACATTAACTTGAGTAAGTTGGAAAGAACACCACAACCGACTACTATTAATTTAAATAAGTCGTCGTTAGCTTTAAAACTTAATCAAACGCCTAAATGTATAATTGCTTCTGAGTCAGATTTTATTGCACTTCGTAAAGTAATGGCAGCCTCAAATACAGAAGCAGATATGATAGAATTAGCAAAACTTGCTTTTAAAGAAAGATGTTTTTCGGTGGAGCAAATTAAGAGTTTGAGTACTTTAATAATCAATGAACAGAATAAGCTAATTTTCTTTTTAGATGCACGACAAAACATCTATGATGCTAAAAATTTTTCTTCTTTACAAAGTCAGATTACAAATCCTGCAATTTTAACACAGTTCAGAAACTCTTTATAGTATATGCTTCGTTATTTTATTGAAGTTGCCTATAAGGGTACACAGTATAGTGGTTTTCAGAGTCAACACAATGCCGTCAGTATTCAATCGACAGTGGAAGATGCATTACAAACAGTTTTTAAAACTGAATTTAAACTAACGTGTTCTTCACGAACTGATGCAGGGGTACATGCTTTACAAAATTTTTTTCATTTTGATTCAGAGACCCCATTAAATCTTAAGAATGTTTACAACTTAAATTCAGTACTTCCTCGAGATATAGTTATTAGGGATATTGTATTGAAAGAGACCGATGCACATGCAAGATTTAGTGCCACTCATCGAGAATATAAATATCATATTACTCGCAATAGGAATCCATTTCTTACCGAAACAGCTTGGTTTTATCCCTACCATTTAGATTTTGATTTATTACAGCAAGCTGCTGCAATTTTAATGGAATATGAAGACTTTACTAGTTTTTCTAAACGGAATACACAAGTAAAAACGTTTATTTGCAAATTGATGGTTTCAAAATGGCAGTATGATAATGATTGCTTAGTTTATAATGTCAAGGCAAACAGGTTTTTGAGAGGAATGGTAAGAGGATTAGTTGGTACTATGTTACAAGTAGGAAGAGGTCTGATTAGTTTGGATGGCTTTCGAAAAATAATTGAAGCTAAAGATTGTACTAAAGCAAATTTTAGTACACCTCCAACAGGGCTTTTCTTAGTAGAAGTAACCTACCCTTCGGTATAAATTCCTGTTGTCACAGCTCTTATTTGATAAATATTGTTTGTATAATTTGATTGCGCCCATTTAAATTTTTAATAGTTAATACCAATTAAATGTATTTAGTTTCCACCCCTAAACTTTTACGAGTATTATATCCAACTTTGATTTGGCAGATTGATACACAAGATAAATGTTTATACCTAACCTTCGATGATGGTCCTCACGAAACTGCCACTCCATTTGTATTAGACACTTTGAAGCAATTTTATGCAAAGGCCACTTTTTTTTGTATAGGAAAGAATGTATACAAGCATCGGGCTTTATTTGAACGAATAATTGCTGAAGGTCATTCTGTGGGAAATCATACGCAAAACCATGCAAATGGATGGGATAATAATAATTATTATTATATAAAAGATGTACAAGTTGCAGGTGAAGTGATTCCATCAAATTTATTTAGACCACCTTATGGAAGGATAAAACGTTCTCAAATTAAACTTTTGCAGGAAAGTGATTCATTTGAAGGAGATGAAGTGGCTAATTCGGGATATCATATTATCATGTGGTCTGTATTAAGCGGAGACTTTGATAATAGTATCTCAAAAGAAAAGTGTTTGAAAAATGTGTTGAAAAATACTAAGAATGGAAGCATCATAGTATTTCACGATAGTGCAAAGGCATTTAACAAATTAGAATATGCGCTTCCTAAAACTCTTGAGCATTTTAGTAAGGCAGGTTACCAATTTAAGGCGATTGAATTGAAGTGAATAAGATAAAATTTGTTCAAAAAGAGAATAATAATATTAGCTTTTGTTTAGTGAACTGTTAATCATTTTGTCAATGTTAATCATGTTTCATCTGTGGTAAAAAAAGAAGGCAGAGGTAGAAACCTTAGCCTGTTATAATCCGTACCCTATGAAAACACTCTTCAAAACAATTATATAATTGTTACTATTTTTCTTCTTTACAATTTCAAAAACCTTCTAATTAAATTGTTGCCATTATAAAACGGATTAGATGATAGTTTTATTTTGTAAACTCAATATTTATTTTATTGTGTTAGACACAAAAAATATTTTAAAATTGCCAAATGATATTAATTGATACACATTGCCACCTTTATGCGGAAGAATTTGAGGGTGATATAGCCGAAGTAATTAAACGTGCAAAGTATGAAGGGGTTAATAAATTTTATTTGCCTGCCATAGATAGTTCTTGTCTTGAAGGTATGCTTGACCTAGAAAAAAAATTTCCGAACGAGTGTATCGCAATGATGGGACTTCATCCGTGTTATGTGAAAGAAAATTATATGGATGAATTGGAAATTGTAAAGACACAACTTGCTGCAAGACATTTTGTTGCTGTCGGAGAGATTGGGCTTGATTATTATTGGGATAAAACTTTTGAAGAACAACAGCAAGAAGCCTTTGAATTGCAAATGCAATGGGCACTCGAATATCAATTACCCATTGTAATACATACGCGAAACGCAATGCAGGAAACTATTAATTTGGTCAAACCTTTTGCTGCAAAGGGACTTACAGGTATTTTTCATTGTTTTAGTGGCAGTTATGAGAGTGCCAAGCAAATTGTTGAAATGGGTTTTTTGCTAGGTATAGGCGGTGTATTGACTTATAAAAATGCAGGACTTCCACAGGCATTGGAAAATATTGGTATAGAGCACTTAGTTTTAGAGACAGATGCACCCTATTTAACTCCTATTCCTTTTAGGGGAAAGAGGAATGAAAGCAGTTACCTTAAATATATTGTTGAGAAGTTGGCAGAAGTAAAAAATGTGTCTGTAGAGGAAATTGCTAGAATAACAACCGAAAATGCTGAAAGAGTATTTGGGAATGTAAGATAATCTTGATTCTTTAATCAATTTTATAGAGAAAAATATAACTATTTGAACTATAGCTTAAATGATAATTTCAGGACCAATAAATTAAATCAAATCGAAGTGTATCTTTTAAAAGTTAATAATTAGGAAGTAAGAAATAAAGAGAATTTGTTTTATTGTTTTTTCAGCAGTCTTATTTTATTTTCCAATTATTTGTTTTTATTAATCAAATCAATACTTCTTATTAGATAGTTACTATTTTCAATTATTAGTAATGATTGCTTGTCATTCTCGTAACAATTAAAAATTTAAATAGCAAACTAGCTTAATGGTAGACTTTAAAAATGCATTACTGACAATAATTTGTGTTATAGCATTTTTAATTGGTAATTCCCAAGTTGATAATGAAAGTATAATTAGCAAAAGATTATTATCAGTTGAGGATGGGATGTCTGCAAGAGATGTAAGATGTGCGGTGCAGGATAGGGATGGGTTTATGTGGTTTGGCACGAGCAATGGACTGAACCGTTATGACGGCAAAACCTTTAAACTTTATAATACGGCAAATACAGGATTAAGCAATAATTCAATAATTCAATTAGCTATTGATGATCAAAATAATTTAATCATCATCTATGGGAACGTAGAGGGTGCAAAAGCAAGAATTGATAGCAGAATTCAAGTATTAGATTTGAAAACGAATGAGCTAAAGTCATTTGAAAAAATCTATCATCATTTACCTTTTGATGTAAACAAAATTTATTGGATAGCGAATGATGAAACTAAAAGTTTGAATTTTTTAACCTATGATAACTTTACTTGGTGGAAATATAATTCTGATAAAGGCTTTGAAAAACAATATGAGTTTAAGGAAAAGAACCAAAACCTAGCTTTTGAAAGTAATATGTATACAGTATATGGTGAAAAAAGTGTTTTTAGAAGTAATAAAGCAGCCATTGTGCTCAATAATAGTGGTTACTTAGTTTCAAGAGAAACTACTATTCTAATATCAAAGTCTAATGAGTTTAAGGAAGAAAGGCTAATAAAGCAAGTTCCTGATTACAGCTACTATAATAGGTTTCTAGAAGAAAATAGCAATGATCATCAAGCCTCAGTTGATAAGAGAACAAAATTATTAGAACAAGATAAAATAGGCTTAGCAGATTTTATTGATATTATAAGTGTTAATGATCAATCTTCCTTGTTTTATAATGAGCAAAAAGGGATCTACCTTCAAAGCAAACAAAACTTACAACAGTTATTTACGGCTTTAGAATTGAAAGACTTTTTTGAGTTCAGCATATTAAAAAATTATATTGATCGACTAGGTAATCGTTGGATTTGCACTTCTGTGGGGGTATTAGAAGTTGCAGTTAAGAAGAATCACTTTACTCATTATTTTGAACATTCTACCAGGAAGTTGTCCTCTACTGGAAATCAAACGAGGGGATTGTATGCCGAAGAGGGTGTTGATGGGGATACCACTTTATATGCAAATGTTTATCTTGATATGCTTGTGCATCAACATCAAAAAAATGTACTAAAAAAAGGAATTGGAGGTATCAATTATGCTATGTTGCATCAAAAGGAGGGGATCTATATAGGCTCCTATCGTTTGATGAAGTATCTTACTCAAAATGGTATTTTTTTACCTATTGATACAGTAGGGTATGCAGAAGTTTGGTCCTTATTTCGATTTTCCGAACAGATTTTATTAGCAGGTTGCGCGTATGGTATAAATAAATATGATTTGAATACTGGGAAAAGGAAGGAGCTTTATTATACTTCCGACAAAATTCCAAAAGCAAAAAATATATATAAAATATTGAACTCTGCTACTAAAGGATTAATTGCTGTAGCGGAGAATGGAATTTATTGCATTAATAATCAACTACAAATAGTCGATTATTTTGGGAAAGAGGCAACCGATAAAATACATCAATTACCAATTGAATCCATCTTTGATTTAGTTGAAGATAAAAATGGAAACTTGTGGATTGCAAGTGGAGGAGAGGGATTGTATAAATGGAAATGGAATAGTATTGTAGATGCAAACACTACAATTAAGCAATTTACACTGATTGACGGTCTCCCATCTTTAATTTTATACCGCATTGAGCAAGATGAACAAGACAATTTATGGATAGGTACCTACAATGGATTATTGCGATTTGATACCCACCGTAATTCTAGTATCGTTTATACCACAAAAGATGGGTTGACGGCAAATGAATTTAACCGTATTTCTTCTTTTAAATCAAAGAGTGGAGCTCTTTATTTTGGCAGTATGAATGGTGTAAATGTATTTTCACCAAAGACTTTGAATCGAGAAATTGATTCTTTAATTGTGCCATTTAGGCTTATTAGTTTAAGTAAGTTTTCTGCTTCAATTAATATGTTGAAAGACTGTTTGAAAGAATATAATCTTATTAAAAAAATGATTCTTGAGGTAGGAGATAAGTTTTTATCGATAGATTTTTCCTTATTGGATTTTCAACAAAGAATTCATCATTATGCGTATAAGATAGAGGGGTTTGATAAAGAATGGAATTTTCTTGAAGATGGTTCACTACGAATTAGCGGATTACCTTCAGGGGAGTACACTGTTATGGTTAAAGCTCAATTGGGAAATGGGCAATGGAGCAAAAATGAAATTCATATCCCTTTAACTGTGCTTAAGGCATTTTATTTACAATGGTGGTTTTTGACAGTTAGTGGGTTATTTACGATACTACTTTTTTTCTTATTATCCTATTATAGAAATAGAAAATTGAAAGCCGATAAATTAGCCTTAGAAAATGCAGTTGAAAATAGAACACAAGCATTACAAAAGGCAATGGGTGAAAAGGATTTGTTGTTAGCAGAAATACATCATCGGGTAAAGAATAATTTGCAGGTTATTTCGGGCTTGTTGCAATTACAGAGTATTACACTTGATGACGAAAGGTTAAAACGGGCATTTGATGAAGGTCAGAGTAGGGTAAATAGTATTGCATTAATACATGAGAATCTTTATCAAAATGAAATAATTGGTAAGATTTGTTTTCATGAATTTATCAGGGACTTGATAGGAAAAGTTGCCGAATTATTTGCTTTAGGAGATCAGCATATTCAATTTGAAATTGGGGATGAGCGGATATTATTAGATTTGGATACGGCTGCCCCGTTAGGCTTAATAGTGAATGAATTGGTTACAAATGCCTATAAGTATTTACCAAGAAATGAACCTAAAAACCTAGTTTTAATCACTTTGAAAGCGTTGCAAAAGGGGGAATACAACTTGTTTTATCATGATAATGGGCCCGGCATTAGCGGTGGTATTGATTTTGTGACTGCAAATACACTTGGATTAAAGATGATTAAGAGGCTTTCGAATCAGTTGCAAGGGAATGCAACTTATCAATATAATCATGGTGCAGAAATATTGATTGTTTTTAAAGAAAAGGTTACTAATCAGGAGGAATATTTGTTACAAAGAAAGCAAAGTAAAAACAAGAGGCAATAGGATTTTATTTAAAATGTATACTAAAAATAATGTGAAATCATGTATAGTTTAAAAATAGGAATAGTAGAAGATGAGGTTATCATAGCAGAGACAATCTTGTTGTATTTGACTAGGCTTGGTTACAAGGTGGTATTTAATGCACTATCGTTTAAAGAAGCGATTTTAGGAATTGAAACCCAAAAGCCTGATTTGATTTTATTGGATATTAATTTAGGAACTGAAAAAAATGGGATTGATCTTGGCCGTGAGCTGAAAGAAAAATATAAAATTCCTTTTATCTTTCTTACAGCGAATTCCGATCCCGCTACCTTACAAAAGGCAAAACAGGTAAAGCCACTTGCATTTTTAGTAAAACCATTTACACAGAATGGCTTATACACTAGTATAGAGATTGCAATGGACAATTTTCAAACTATAACTACTAATAAAGAAAAGGATGTTGATTACTTGCTCGTTAATATTGGCAAGAGATTTAGTAAAATCCTTTTTGACAATATTTATTATTTAGAAAATAATCATATCTATATTGATATAATTATGGCAGATGGAAAGAAAGAAACGATAAGAGGATCCTTCTCTGAAATAATGCCTAAATTACCTCAAAATCAATTCACACAAATTAGTCGATCACACATAGTAAACGATCAATATGTAGGTGAAATGAATAAAGAAACAGTTCTTATAGGTGGAATACATTTACCAATTTCACGGAGAAAGAAGAGTACAATTTCACTAAATAAAATGTAATAGGAAATCACATTTAATTAATGGAGGGATTTCAAATTACAATGAGAACTGCCATTAATGGTAAGTGAATATATATTTTACGTTGGTGAATAGTCATAACTTAGAAGTTAACTGCCATTAATGGTAAGTGAAAGTACATTTTAAGTAGGTGAATGGTCATAACTTAGAAGTCAACTGCCATTAATGGTAAGTGAAGGTTTATTTTAAGTAGGTGAAAGGTCATAACTTAGAGGTTAACTGCCATTAATGGTAAGTGAATGTATAATGAAAAATTAAACCTTTAAAGGGGTAGATTCTTGATCGTTTCCTTCATTAATTTCAAGTCAGAAAAATACTCGAATTTTCAACCTGAAATCTCTATTAAATCAACCCTATAACTCGCAAAATTCACCAAAACTATTTTGCTGAAAATACCACTTATTTTAATGTCCCATTTTAAATTAGTCACGGGTTTTAGTATATTCTTCACTTTTTGACTCCCTCTTTCACTTCGTAACATTTTTCGCTACGCTCGTAACATTTTTTAAAAAGTTATTTACCATTTATACATCTTCGAAGGGATAAGTAGTTGGTGTTTTATGTTTTTGAAATACTCATAATTGGTTTTAATTATGAATTATATTATTAAAAAGTAGAGATATTTTCTCAATCAAATGTTAGAAAAAAGAAGACGGACAATTAAGGCATTTTTGATGGCCGTTTTTTGCTCTTGTACCTTACTTAAAAGTTCGGCACAGGAACTGTCTAACTTATGGCATCAAAAGCCGATTTCCTTTTCTGGGTCTTTGGATCTTCGATTGAGCAATTATCATAGTAATCTAGAATCTCCCTATTATCCATCGTCTTCTTATCTTTTAACAGGCAGTCCAACTATTAAGGTTTATGGTTATTCGATACCTCTATCTTTCATTTTTACGAATCAACGCTTTTCTCTTTTTGGGCAGCCTTACAATCAATTTGGCATTAGTCCTACTTATCACAATTTTACGTTTAATATCGGTTATCATAATTTGTCCTATAGCAAATATGCCTTAGGAGGTTATTTATTATATGGCATTGGTGTAGAATGGGCAAAGGGTAATTGGAAAGTGGCGACTTGCTATGGTCGATTGAATAAAATGAC
>CANCPA010000006.1 GCA_947379895.1 Chitinophagaceae bacterium
GTTTACTTTTAAGGGCTGTCAGAGACTATGACGTTGATAGGCTATAGGTGTACAGTTGGTAACAACAAAGCCGAGTAGTACTAATTGCCCGTAAGCTTTATTTTTTATTTCTTGTATGAGATTCTTTCCCGATATGTTATCTTATTGAGTTGTAAGTGATAAGTTGTAAGTCAAAAGACGTATAACTTAAAACGTATAACTTTTACATTCTTATGGTGATTTTTCCGGGGGTGTTCACCTCTTTCCATTCCGAACAGAGAAGTTAAGTCCCCCATGGCCGATGGTACTCGCATTTTGCCGGGAGAGTAGGTAGTTGCCATATTTATTGAGCTCCAACATTAATTTGTTGGAGCTTTTTTTATGCCCATACTTAAACTGTATCCATACAATGCCTATTTTAGCATTATTTATTTGTAATTGTTATCATTAAGTTTTGGATTAGTATCCATTTAATGGGGATATATTAGGAGTTTGTATAATAATAAATGACTTTAAATTATTTAATGCAGTAATTTTTAGATGAAATGAGAAATATTTATCATTTCATTTTTTAATTAGCCTTTGTTTGTTTTCCTTTGTAAATTTTTCAGTTTTGTGATATGAAGGTAAAAAATTTATATAAATATATTGAGGTTAATTATTATTCTGCAACGCCTAAATACCGACAGATTAGCAACGCCATTGTAAAGGCTATCAAAGACGGGATACTTAAGAAAAGCGATACACTTCCTTCAATAAATGAACTTAGCGATGAGTTTGAAGTGTCGAGAGATACTGCTGAGAAGGCTTATCGGCATTTGAAGAAAATTGGGGCATTAGGCTCAATTCCAGGAAAGGGTTATTTTGTTCGGGATGCAGAACTATCAAATCAAATCAAGGTTTTATTACTTTTTAATAAATTAAGTCCTCATAAAAAAATTGTATACGATGCCTTTGTTGCTACAATAGGTGAAGCCGCAGCAATTGATTTATTAATATATAATAATGATTTCTCTTTTTTTAAAAAAATTCTTTCCTCGCGTTTACACGAATACACTCATTACGTAATTATTCCACACTTTATGGAAGGTGGTGAAAATGTACATCTTTTACTTAATCAGATTCCAAAACATCAGTTAGTTCTGTTGGACAAGCAAGTTACGGGAGTGTCAGGTGCTTTTGCCGCAGTTTATGAAAACTTTGAGAAAGATATATTTAATGCATTGGAGAATGCTATGGTAGAATTAAAAAAGTACCATACTTTAAAAATTATTTTTGCTGAGTACACTCATTTTCCAAAAGAAATTGTTTCGGGGTTTATTAATTTTTGTAATCATTACCAATTTAAACACGTAATTGTTCGTGATCTTGAAAAAGAAAAAATTAATAAAGGTGAGGTGTTTATTACTTTGATGGAAAATGATTTAGTTGTTTTAATAGAGCGTATCCTCTCAACCGGATTACAGGTTGGTAAAGAATTAGGTGTAATTTCATATAATGAATCACCACTAAAAAAGGTCATCCTGAATGGAATAACTACAATTTCTACCGATTTTAATCGTATGGGAGAACGCGCTGCTGAGATGATTATAGAAAAATCTACTGCCCATGAAGAAATACCTTTTTATTTAAATCTAAGGTCATCTCTATAAATTCTTTTTTTAATGCATTTTATATTTATTGTTACAGTTTTTAATTTTTTCTATGTCTACACCAATACATATTCATCATAATGGCAATATCATTAAAGAGACCTCGTTTCTAATTTCACCTAACAATCGTTCATTTCGTTATGGGGATGGATGTTTTGAAACTATGAAAGTTTTGAATGGACAAATACTGCTTAGTGATTTTCATTTTGACCGTCTTTTCGCGTCACTACAAATTCTGCAGTTTGATCTACCCAAATTCTTTACAAGAGAATACCTTTTATTGCAGCTATTAAATCTAGTAAAAAAAAATCAGCATAGTAAACTTGCACGGGTTCGATTAATGATTTATCGTGGTAACGGTGGCTTGTATGATTCAGAAAGTAATTTTCCTAATTGTTTGATTCAAACTTGGGAATTGAATCCAGCTAATAATATTTTAAATCAAAATGGTTTAATAACAGACATATTTGAAGGAGCAAAAAAGGTAGGCGATAAGTTTTCGGCAATTAAAAGTAATAATTATCTTGGATATGCAATGGCCGCAATGTGGGTTAAGGAACAGAAAATAAATGATGCAATTTTATTAAATGCTTTTGATAGAGTTGCAGATGCTACTATAGCCAATGTATTTATTGCTAAAGACAATATAATTAAAACATCTTTACTTTCGGAAGGAGGCATTAATGGAATTATGCGAAGAGTTTTAATAGAAAGACTTCCTAGTATTGGGATGCGTGTTGAGGAATCCTGTTTGAGTGTTGATGACTTAATAGGAGCAGATGAAATCTTTTTAACTAATAGTATTTATGGTATTAGATGGGTAAAACAGTTGAAAGAACAAAAATATAAAAATGAATTAACGCAATTAATACATAAAAAAATTATATTACCCATTAATAGGTTTGACTAGAAAATATAGATTAATTAAGCTTCAGGTTTGAATTTTGGTGGTTTAGCCTTTCAAATAAACAAGCATTTTATACATGTAAAATAATTGTTATAGTTTATATTGAATTTTAATTTGATCCATTGCTAAATTTAATACATTGACAACCTTGACTACTAAATCAGGGGTAATGTCAAGATCTACAAAAGCTTTTCCATTGCGTTCAATCATTCTAATTTCTTCTTTAATGCAAAGTATTTGAAGTGTATCAATATTACTTTTAAGACTATGTGCAGCGTCTGCCATTTTTAGCCATTCATGTGTTTTACTGAAATGAAGCATGCTTTCTACTACAGGTGGCACTGATGAAACAAATGTTTCTGCCATTTCTTTCATAAAGTCTTCATCACCACCCGCCATTTCTTCGATGAGTGAAAGATCATATAAACGTTCGCCTGCAGTACTCATGATTTATACTATTTTATTGTTTTCTTTTCTCTAAAACTGTGGAAATTAAATTATAAAGTTCATCTTCTTTAAAGGGTTTACTTAAATATCCATCCATTCCCATTTCTAGATATCTATTATTTACTCCAATTTGTGTATTAGCTGTTAATGCAATAATGGGGACTGAGTTTTTAATTGGATTACTCATTTCTCTGATATCCTTTGTTGCCATTATGCCATCTTTGTTAGGCATGTGAATGTCCATAAGGATAAGGTCGAAATCTCCATTTTCAACTTCAATAACGGCCTGCACACCATCCTGAGCAAATGTGGTATAAAATCCCCAACGATTCAGCATCGTCTTCGCAATTAGCTTATTTATCTCGTTATCCTCTGCAAGCAGAACCTTTAATGAACCTAATGTGTTATTTACCATAATGCAATCATAAATTCGTACAATCTTAAAACGAAAAAACTATGAAAGTATTGTATGAAAGAAACCAAATTTATAAATATTCTTTAAATCGAATGCTTTTTTTTTCATTATTTTAGATTTTAACTTGAAATTCCATAAAAAACCTTCAAACTCAGCATTATTAATGATAATAAATTCCGTTTCTTGACCTCCTTCATTTATTTTTGTCGTTATGGAAGTAACAACTCAATTAGTAGAAAAGCTAGCCCATCTTTCAAGACTATATTTTACAGATGATGAGATAAAAGGATATACATCCGACTTGCAAAATATGGTTTCATTTGTTGACAAACTAAATGAATTGGATACAACTGGTGTTGAACCAATTTTGCATATGGGCGACGCGTTTAATGCACTTAGAGAAGATGAAGTAAAGGGTAGTGTATCAAGAGAAGATGCCCTTTTAAATTCGCCTCTAACTGATACTGAATTTTTTAAAGTCCCCACTGTTATCAAGAAATAATATTATCAAGCATATGGCGCACTAAAAAAAATCTATGGAATCAATCATTCGTTTAGAGAATATAGAGAAAGCATATTTCATGGGTAATCAGGCCGTTCCTGTGTTGAAGGGAATTTCGTTGAATATTGCTCCAAATGAATATGTGGCTTTGATGGGGCCTAGTGGTAGTGGCAAAAGTACTTTGATGAATATTCTTGGGTGTCTTGATTCACCTACAGGCGGAAAATATATTTTGAATGGAAAAGATGTAAGCAAGATGCATGATGATGATTTAGCCGAAGTGCGAAATGCTGAAATTGGATTTGTATTTCAACAGTTTAACTTGCTTCCTCGTTTATCAGCTTTAGAGAATGTAGCACTTCCGCTGATTTATGCTGGTGTAAGTAAAAAGGATAGACTTGAAAGGGCAATGGAAGCATTAAAAAAAGTTGGTTTAGAAGATAGGAGTCACCATAAAAGCAATGAATTGAGTGGTGGACAAATTCAAAGGGTGGCAATTGCTAGGGCATTAGTAAATAATCCTTCTTTATTATTGGCGGATGAGCCAACAGGAAATCTAGATAGCAAGACCTCAATAGAAGTGATGGAGATATTTGGAAAAATTCAAGAAGCAGGTAATACAGTGGTTCTTGTAACACATGAAGAGGATATTGCCTCGTATGCACATAGGGTAATCAGGCTAAAAGATGGAATCTTAGAAAGTGATAAAAAAGGGAAAAGCTATAAAGAAATATGAGCTATGAAATATGAGTTGTTTTATTACTGAATAATAATCACTCATAATTCATCACAGAATACTTATTCGCTAATTGCTTTTCGTATAATTTCAATATCTTTTTCATTTAATGGCTTATAAAGAAAAGCTCTAACTAGCGGTTCTTTTGATGCCCTAATCTTGTCCTCCGGATTAATGCTTGAAGACAAAACAAATATCTTTATTCTTTCTACAAAATGAGGATAGTCCTTTGAAAATAATTCTAAAAACTCCCATCCTCCCATAACAGGCATGTTTAAATCTAGTAAAATAAGATCAGGAATTTTACTAAAAGGATCTTCTTCTTTGTTCAGTGCCGCAAAATAATCTAGTGCTATCTGACCACTCCAAGCTTCTTCAATATTTACAATTAGCTCTGCGTCTTCAAACTCAATTTTGTGAAGTAATTGTGTTACTTCATCATCTTCGATAGATAAAATTGTCCTTTGCATGGTTGTTAAATTTAAAAAGTAACAGTAAATGTAGTCCCAATATTTACAGCACTTGAGACCTCTATTTTTCCTCCAAGCGAGGTAATTTGAGAATGCACCAAATATAAACCAATTCCTTTACTATTTGCAATGTTATGAAACCTTTGATACAAACCAAATAATCTGTCTTTTACCCTTTCTAAATCCATGCCAAGACCGTTGTCTGAGAAAATAAGTTTTGTTTTCCCTTCCTTATCAACAGTAGATATTATTTGTATAATAGGATGTCTTTCAGGGTGAGAATATTTGATTGCATTAGTAATTAAATTCAAGAAAATGCTTTCCATATAGGCTCCATTAAAATGTGCACAAGAGATCACAGAAAAGTCGGCCACAATCTCAGTTTTAGTTTCAAGAATTGTATTTGCAATAGATGCTTTTACATTGAGAAGTACTTCAGCAAATCCTATTTCCTTCAGCGGTAAATGTTGCTTTTCCTTAATGATAAGAATTTCTATTAAATCCTCTAAAGTCTCACTTAAATGATATGTCGATTTTTGAAATCCTTCTAGTAATGCAACCGTTCTTTTATCATTAATCTTTTTCAAGTCAATCATCTTTGCAATTGATAGCAAATTTGTTAACGGTGCCCTTAAGTTGTGTGTAGTTATGTAGCTGAATTGTTTTAACTCATTATTATTTCTTATTAGTTCGTTGAGTAGTTGTTCTCTTTCTGCATCAGCTATTTTTCTCTTTGTAATATCTCTTTGAATAGAAACCCAATGTGTCGTTTCGCCACTATTATCTTTTAATGGAAATACTGAGACACTTGCCCAATAGGTTTCTCCATTTTTTTTGTAATTGATTACACGCATTTTGCCAGATTGCTTATTGTTAATAGCATCTCTTATTTTGTCTCTTTCTTCCCTATCTGTTAAGGGACCATTTAGTATGCTTAATGTTTTCCCAACAATATCTTCGGCAGTGTATCCTGTCATTTGAGTAAATGCCTTGTTAACAAATAAAACGGGTAGCCCACCATCTTCAATAGGCCTTGCATCTCTGATAATTATTGCCTCAGAAGTGTTCGTAATTACTGTTTCCCAAAGCTTTAATCTCTCTTCTTCTGTCTTCTTCTGTGTAATGTCCTGAATGGCACCAATTAGACTAATAATCTTTCCTTCCTCATTTTTAATCGGAAATCCCCTGTCTATGACTGTCATATATTCACCGAGAGCATTTCGAAGTCGGTACTCATTTTGAAATTTGTCTATTTTACCTGATATAAGGGAATCACCTGTTTGCAATACTCTTGCTAAATCATCGGGATGTACATTGTTTTTCCAATCATTGTTATCTAAGTTCTGATAGTTGTAGTTGTTATTGCCAATAATATTATGATAATTGCTACTAAGGAACATTGTATTATTTATCAAATCAGCTTCCCAAATGGCATCTGAAGTAGCTTTAGTAGCAAACTCATATCTTTTGTTGCTTTTTTTCAGTTCTTCTTCAACTTTTTTACGCTCTGTGGTATCGGTAATGAATGCACAATTAAGTTCTAGTGCTCCATATTTAATCATATTAGCACTCACTTCTACGTCGATTATGCTACCATCTTTTTTCTTTTTTTTAGTAATGAATGAAAGTTTTCCTGCTTCTCTTAATTCCTTCCAATGTGTAGGCCAAATATCTTCGTTAAATTCTGGATCAAAATCAAATATTTTCAACGCATTCATTTCTTCTCGACTATAGCCTAGCATTTGACAAAATGAATCGTTGTAATCGAATAATGTGGCATCTTCTCGTATATAAATAATTGATGTAGATGCATTTTTAAATATAAAATCTATTAGTCTAAAACGGTCTTCACTTTGAATCTTTTCAGTTATATCTGTAATGTATGCACAATTGAGCATGATATCACAATACTTTATCATGTTCGATTGAATATTAACAACAATAGTACTACCATCTTTTTTCTTTATTCCTGTTTGAAAACTTTGACCCGTATTCGATTTCAACCATTCCCAATGTTCAATCCATACACTTTCATGATATGCTTCGTCCAAATCATGAATTTTTAAACAGGCCAATTCTTCTCTAGAATATCCAATCATATTAGCAAACGCCTCATTGAAATCATAGAAGCTAGCATCTTCTTTTACTAATACAATTGGTGTAGCTGCTTTTCTGAATGAGAAGTCAATAAGTTTCAGTTGTTCTTCTATTCTCAGCTTTTCTGTAACATCTCTGCAAATACCAATTAATCCAATAACATTTCCTAATTCATCAAATATGGGCACTTTTGAAACTAAAATATCAATCATCTCCCCATCATTTTTCAATACATAGCCGTGTTGATCAATGATTGGAACTTTGTCATGTAAAACCTTTATATCTTCATAATAGCCATATTCCTTTTGTGGGTTCTTAAATATTTCAATATCTGTCTTTCCAATTGCATCCATTTCCGATGCAACTTCCATAAACTCTACATCAAGTCTATTCGCCATTAATTTTCTTCCATGAGCATCTTTTACAAAAATAGAAACAGGCAAGTTGTCTATTAAAGTCCTTAACATTAACCGTTCTTTAGATAAAGCTCGCTCTGCCTTTTTCTGCTTTGTAATATCTTGTACATAGGCGCAAACAGTTACTTTACTGCCATTAATACCAGGTTCAGGTCTACCGTATCCTTTTACCCATTTAATTTCATCATTATCAATCACTCGATATTCGATATCCCACACTTTAAAATCTAAACCATCCTTAATTGACTGAATTAATTTGTCTTTATCGTCAGGATGAACTCGTACAAATAATTGACTATTGTCTGCATTAATTACCTCTCGGTTAAAACCAGGGAAAAATGATTTCATTTCTTCATTAACAAAGCCAAACTCAAAACTTCCATCTTCAAATACATTCACTTCGAATAAGACCAAAGGAAGGTTGTCCGTAAAACGTTTTAGCGTTGCTTCATCCGATTTCTTAAGTTGAATAGAACTGTTGTTTTCCTTTCCTTTTTTGTTTGATATTGGAACTTGTTCAGCAACTGTATTAACTTGGAGTTGTTTACAATAAATAACTGCTATTGAATCTTTTTGGTGATGTCCTATAAATTGTATAGATAAATTATTTAGAGTGACAATAAGTTCAATAGGGAATTTTGAGTTAAAAACAGTGTCTACAAAGTTTCTGATGTTTATATTTTTGTCATTTTCTTCAAAGGTAAAAATGGTGTTTCCTACTTTTGGCAAAGCATCAATTAGAGGGGAGGCATTAGGAATAGAAACAGAATTTATAATTCCATTAATATTAATTTCTATGAATGCAAGTTCCATTATGCAAATTTTAAGGGGAAATTGTTTATTTGAAACTTTGATATAATCATTCCTCAATCATGTTAAATTTATACGATATAAACTTTTGTAGTATGTCACCAATCTACTCTTCCATAAATGAGAGGCGTAAATATAACAAATTTATCTAAATTCATTGTTAATTGGGGTGTGAAAATTGGTTGTCTGGAATTATTTAATTATCACAGAACGCATTCATTTTTATTTGATAAATAGAAATGAGTCCTATTACCTCACTGAGTTGAAATTCAAAAAAACGGGTATTTTCTATGTGATTAATTTTAGAGATATTGAATAAATCAATTTGATTTTGATTTGTAAAATCTTGCCTTAAATCGAATTCCTGATTTTTTGATTTTCGTGGGAATAAAAAAGGGAGACTCTGCAATTACAAAGCCTCCCTTTTTATAAAAAATTAGATTATCCAATCATCAACTACAAAGTTATAATGTAGAATTTACTCACCAATAACTTCTTTCTATATAATGCTAATTCATTTCAATTATCTGTGTCTTCGGCATATTAGCATTACGCATTGCAATATTCCGTACTGCTGTTGATGTAATATCTCTAAAAGCTTGTTTAGAGATAGAATCGGAACCTACCATTGCAGGAACACCCTCATCACCTCCCTCTCTAATACTTTGCACTAGTGGGATTTGACCAAGAAATGCTAAATCATATTCTTCTGCCAAACGCTTTCCTCCGTCCTTGCCAAATAAGTAGTATTTGTTTTCAGGTAATTCTGCAGGAGTAAAGTAGGCCATGTTTTCGATAAGCCCAATTATAGGAACATTAATCTGTGCCTGACCAAACATAGCAATCCCTTTCTTAGCATCTGCCAATGCAACACTCTGTGGTGTAGTGACAATCACAACTCCTGTAACCGGTACTGTTTGCATCAAAGTAAGGTGAATGTCCCCGGTTCCAGGAGGCATATCAATCACTAAGTAGTCAAGTTCGCCCCATTCTACATCAGTAACAAATTGTTTGATAGCACTACTTGCCATTGGTCCACGCCATACTACTGCATTTTTCTCATCTACTAATAGACCAATACTCATCAACTTGATGCCATATTTATCTAAAGGAATAATCATGCCTTTGCCATCAACTTCTTTCATCATCGGCCTCTCACCTCTAACTCCAAACATGATTGGTACACTAGGTCCATAGATGTCAGCATCCATCAAACCAACGCTAGCGCCTCCTTCTGCCAAACTTAACGCAAGGTTTGCTGCAACCGTACTCTTTCCAACACCTCCTTTACCACTTACTACTGCGATAATGTTTCTTACACCGCCTAAAATTAACTTTTCATCCTTACGGTTTGAACTTGTATTTGATGTGAAATTAACTTTAACAATTGCCTCTTTATTTACTAGTAACTTTACTGCATTTTCACTTGCCCTACTCATCATATCCTTCATCGGACACGCAGGTGTTGTCAGTACGATTGTAAAGGAAACATGGTTTCCATCAATCTCAATGTCCTTAATCATATTCAAGGTTACAAGGTCTTTTCCTAAGTCTGGTTCTTGTACATTACTCAATGCGCTTAATATTTCTGCCTCTGTCATCACGAAAGTTTTTGTTAAAAAAAAAGATTGGCTGTAAAAATAGCCCGTCACCTCTTTACTTTGTTGATAAATGTAAAAAAGAGTACTATTTTTTTATTTCTTTTCTTATATCGTTTTCTCAAATGGTTGAATAACTTTGTATAAATGGCTAGAAACGTAAGCATATTATTATTTATTGTACTGATTGTTTTTTCCTCAATTGTAGCAAAAGCACAGGAGAAACCAACTATCAAAGATTCTGTAATTCAACTTTATGGAATTGTAATGACTGCAGATAGTCTGCGTGGTGTACCCTCCGCAAGTGTTCTCGTTGTAGGAAAGGGAAGAGGTACGATTACAAATAGTGACGGGGTTTTCTCGATTGCAGTGTTGAAAGGTGATAAAATCACTTTTACATCAATTGGATTTAAGAACAAGACCATTGATATTCCTACAACTTTGACAGATAATCAATACAGTGTCATTCAATTATTGGTCAGTGATACAGCCTATCTTCCTGCAACTATTTTAAGACCACGCCCCTCAAGAGAGCAGTTTGAGAGAGATTTTGTAAATAATGTTATCCCTGATGATAATTATGAGATTGCTCGCAAAAATACTGATGCAGCTGCTCGACGTTTATTATTAGCTACTCTTCCCATGGATGGCAAGGAAGCGGTGAATTATCAACTAAAGCAACAAGCTGCAAAATATTATTATGCGGGTCAGTTACCTCCAATAAACATTCTTAATCCATTAGCATGGGCCGATTTCATTAAATCGTGGAAAAGAGGGGATTTCAAAAGCAAGAACTAATGTGTGATTGATAATTCGGAATAATTAGTGTGCTTTTAATTACTCAGAATAAATTATATCACTTTTATTGAAAAAAATCGATTTAACATGTATTTAAATTTCAATTAAAACGCTTCTCCTAGTTGGAAATAAAATCCGCTATTACTTCCCTGTCCGATACCATAATCTAGTCGGAGATTGAGTTTCTCGCTTTTATTAAGGGCATATCGTATTCCACCACCGTAGGAATATTTAAATTGACTCAACTCGAAATCTTTTAATGTTGCACTTACATCACCTCCGCCTCCAAACAAGGCAATCCCCCATCGGTTATTAAATGGAATTCTATATTCGCCTTGAAATACCATCTGATTTTTATCTCTGAATCTACCGTCATAATAACCCCTCATACTATTATTCCCTCCAAATGAGGCTAGACTCCTAATAGGAACAGTGCCTGTTGTTCCATAGTAGTAGAGTTGAAGTGCTAAGACCTGTCGTTTAAACATGGTATTGAACTTTCTTATATCCACTACAAAATTGGTATAGTCGAAATCAGATCCAGTTAGCTTTCCAAAATGATTAAAATAGACTTGTCCAAATGTACCATCACTTGGCCAAAATGCTTCTTTTCTATCATCATAGGTAACACTCATTCCAAGTCCTGAAATGAAATATGGATCCTTTCCTGGAACGGTTTGCTTTTGAAATATGCCGTCGTGGTCATATTTTACATTCATCAAATTCTGCATTTCATATAAAAGCCCCAAATAAAAATGATGTCCTACATTTCTCATCAAGTGTAGATACAAATAATACTGTTTAAAAGTATATGCCTCTTGTGCAGTATCAGGTGCAAATTTCCCTATTCCCCAAAATTGATCAGGAAAGCTACTATATGATATTTGGTCATTCAAAATATATTGTTCTTTTTTTAAATACTGAGTCCCATTAAGTGCAGCAACAAATTGTTGTTTCAAAGAGTAGAGTATTAATCCTTGCATATTTGAAGTGCGACTAATTGTATCCCTTTTGGAAACATGAAAAGTAGCTGAAGTGGCAATTCCAAATGACCAATCGGTTTCAATAGATCTTGATACAACAGGAAAAATTAAAAGTTGTCTTGACGAACTAGAATCCTTTGGTTTGTTCTGTGCAAAACTGTTATAGAATAATAAAGAAAGAGCGAAAAAGACAATAAACCGATTTAAATACATAGCAAATTTTAAGAACGGCAAAAGTATTCTTTGAAAACTAATTAAAATTACAAAAGAGGAAGAAATTTAACTAATTGTAAAATGATGGTTTTATAAAATGACTCTAAGTGAGTAGAAGGTGACATTATTAATTAATCATTAAGAGTTTCTCCAAAGTGAACCTGTTCTTTCCATATCTTACGTAAATACCAAATTACTAAGGGTGTACTTATCAGTAACCACAAGTAAAATAAGATATTGCCAATGTGTAGCCCCTGCTCAAAATAGGCATAGCCATACATGATGCCAAATGCAATATTGATGCACATCCAAAAAAATAAGATGCCAATTGTATTTAATATTCGCTTTAAATAAGCTGCAACTTCAGGATCCATTTTAAGTATTAGGTTGTAGGTATTAAGTTGTAAGTGATACGTTGTATGTGTTATATGGTAGCTATTAGCTTGTAAGTATTATGTTATAAATTCTTTACCAAAAAGATGGATTAATTAAATGTGTTCCAATAACGTAAAACTTAAAACGTATAACCTAATACTTACAACTTATAACTTCCCTAGCTCACTCCGTGCATCATCTTTTTTAGCTTAGGTGTAATTGCATATAACAATAAGGAAGCGATACCTGTCAGGATCACAAACACCATAAAGAACTCAAATAAATTATGAATGGTATAGCCTGCAAATGTTGGGTAGGTAGTTGCTATTTTATCTGTTGCAAGTGTCTTTAATTGTTCAGCCGTAGGCGAAAGACGCCCATCTAAAATACTTTGAAGATCTATACCAGCCTGATTAGCAATCTTGAATTTATCCTGAGTAGGAGGAAGTAAGGCGCCTAGTGTACCAGCTAATGCGTATCCTGAGGCATTAGATAAAAAGAAGACACCCATCAATAATGAAGAAAAGCGTTTTGGAGCTAATTTAGCTACTAATGATAACCCAATTGGAGATAAGCAAAGTTCTCCAAAGGTTTGAAGTAAATATAACACCACCAACCAAATCACTCCCAGTTTCCCATTAGTGCCAAGATCTTTTACTTGGAAGGCAATGATTAAATAGCCCAATGAGATGAACGCCAATCCTATTGCTTGCTTTACAGGCGATATTGGTTCTTTACCCTTTGTTTGAAGCCACAACCAAAGCATACTTGCAGGATAGGCGAATATGATTACAAAAAAGCCATTGAAGTTTTGTACCATACTTGCAGGCATTTCCCAACCGAGAATGCGGGTGTCCGTTTGATTGTCTGCAATAAATGTTAAGGAAGATCCTGCCTGCTCGAAGGCAGCCCAGAAAAAGATAATGAAAAATGAGACGATGTACAACACAAGAATTCGTTGTGTTTCTACTTTGTTCAAAGTTTGATCCGAAAGTATCAATCCCGCAAGGGCAATACCACTACCATAAATGATTGAATAAATTATGTTTTGACCAATCAAGGTATTGAAGATAAGGGCAATTAATAAGAATGCACCAATAGCAATTCCCACTGCTTTAGAAGAAAACTTTGCATTTGTTGACTCTCCATCATGAATAATATTCTTGTCAGGTTTCTCTCCAAGTGGTTTTCCGTCAGGAGATCTTACATATTTATCTTTCAAAAGATAAAAAGTAATACAAGCAATCAACATAGCGATGCCTGCAGCAAGGAAACCCCATTTAAAAGCACTCAAATCCCGTACATCTCCATGCTTTACATCTCCTACAAGTGGACAAATAGTTTGTCCTAGTAAAGCACCGATATTGATACCCATATAAAAAATAGTAAAGGCAGCATCGAGTTTACTTTTTTCTTCCTTAGGATAAAGGCTACCTACCATCGATGAGATATTCGGTTTAAAAAAGCCATTTCCTAAAATGATGACTCCAAGTCCAATCCATGAAATTGTTTTAGCGAGAACAAGATTTGTGGCAAACGTGCTAGCACTCGTAAATAGTAGCAGTTGTCCAATAGCCATCACGAAGCCCCCTAATAATATACAATTTCTATTTCCTAAGAATTTATCAGCTACATAACCTCCTAACATAGGAGTAAGGTAGCAAAGCCCCAAAAACATTCCATATATGATTGAAGATTCCTTTTCTCCCATCATTAATGCGTGTGCTATAAATAAAGAGAGAATCGTTCGCATTCCATAAAAATTGAATCGTTCCCACATCTCAGTTGTAAATAGTACATAGAGTCCCTTAGGATGCCTTCTTTTTGTTATAACAGTCGTATTTTCCATCATTAATTCTATTTAAAATTGGAAGCCAAAGTAGGGAATAATTGTATATAAAATATTTTGTTTTTATATATAGCCATAAAATGAAGAAATATGGTGTTTAAGAAAGTATAATTTAGCTCTGTTTTATAAATCCAATCAAATTTATAATGCTTCATTATCTTGTTTCAACAGATAATATTTTATCACATATACAGCCTTTTTGGTAATATTAATCAATGGTTGAAAAAAACATTTGGAAAGTATCTATAATTTTCTATTATTGCACCCCTACGATTGTGAGTAGATAAATAAATTAATGAATGAGTAAAAGGCAATTATACACACTTGAATTTCCCGTTAGGTGTTCCCCAATCATTTTGTGGGACTTTTTAAGTACGCCCGCTGGCTTGCAAGAATGGTTTGCAGACAAGGTTGATGAATGGGAAGGCGTTTACAGTTTTTCTTGGGGTGGAAACACGCCCGACAAAGCCGCGATTGTTGATTCTGATGAAGATGTCTTTATCAGATATCGTTGGTTACATTTTGAAAAAGATGAGTATTTCGAGTTTAGAATTGAACAGTCTGAAATCTCAAACCAAACAATACTTGTTATCAACGATTTCGCTGAAAAGCAAGATATTAAGGACCAAAGTCAACTTTGGAAATATCAGATAAAAGAACTGTTTCATCGTTTAGGTGCTTAATTAAGTTAATAAATTCATGTTGTGATTCTTTTCAGCATGCTTATTTTTTAATTTTATTAAAGATAAATTTATTAATGAAAGTCCCACACTCAATGTGGGGCTTTTTTGTTTTAGATAATTAAGGTAATGCAGTTACTGATTGTAAGTTTCGAAAAGATAGTAAAACCTTTAGCGTAAAACTATACTTTTGGAGCTTTCAAAATAAATATTCACTTAATAGTTAGATATCAACAGGTGATAAAAAAGCTAGACATATTAATAATCAAGTCTTTTATAGGGCCCTTTATTGCAACCTTCTTAATTGCCTTATTTGTACTGATAATGCAGTTCTTTTGGCTGTATATTGACGACTTAGTGGGTAAAGGCCTCGAGTTGTTAACAATATTGCAATTAGTTGTTTATGTGGCTGCAAATGTAATTCCACTTGCTTTGCCGATTGCGTTACTGCTCTCGTCAATCATGACTTTTGGTAATTTGGGCGAGACGTTCGAGATAATTGCTATCAAATCTGCAGGCATCCCTCTCCTGCGTTTCATGCGCCCTTTACTAGTGGTTACCATGTTTATTAGCGGGATTGCTTTTTTATTTTCCAATAATATCATTCCTGTTGCTCAATTAAAATTAGCAACGATTAAATACAATATTATCGTCTCAAAGCCTTCTTTCGATATCAAGGAAGGTGTTTTTTATGATAAAATAGAAGGATACGTAATAAAATTGGGGAAAAAGGATAAAGATGATAGTACTATTCATGACATAGTTATTTATGAACGAAATTATAATTTGCAAGATAATATCCTGATCGCTCAAGATGGTATCATGCGGGTAACACCCGATAAACAATTTCTAGAGTTTATACTACATAACGGTGTCCGTTATACTGAACGTGGTATGCGTATGACTAAGAATACTGAATATGTTCGTCTTGGATTTAATACGTACAAGAAGGTTTTTGATTTGAAAAGTTTTAGCATGAGTAATACTACTGACAGTGCTTTTCGTTATGACCCCAAAATGTTGAGTATCCGACAGCTAAATACAATGATTGATTCGTTGCATAGGACGGACAGTTTTTATATTAAGCGATTCGAAGTTGAAGTAAACCCTACTGTTTCATTTACAAGATATGCTGATACAGGTTGGTTAAAAACAATGCCTGCTTTGAAGTCAATAAATAATAAACCCTTCGATGCACAGATTCCCGATTCTATTAAGCGATATATCTATGAAAGAAGTTTGAATCAAATTTCAAGTATGAAATCGGGTACTGCCATGATTAATGAAGACTTTCGAAGGAAGATGCTAACATTAGGTTCTCATAAAATTGAATGGCATAGGAAATTTACTCTTTCTGTTGCTTGTCTAGTTCTTTTTTTAATAGGCGCACCACTCGGAGCAATTATCCGTAAAGGTGGTTTAGGCGCACCTTTAGTATTTGCGATTGTCTTTTTTGTTGTTTTTCATTTACTCAATACTTTTGGAGAGCGCTTAGCACATGAAGGGGTAATCAGTGTTTTTTCAGGAATGTGGTTGTCAACAATGGTATTGATTCCTGTGGGTGTTTTTCTTACCTATAAGGCAATGAGAGACTCTCAATTATTTAATCAGGAAGCGTATTATAGAATTTATAAGAGGGTTGTCAATTTTATTGGTAAATTACGCCTTCAAAAAGTAAATAATTAAACAAATTAAACATGTCAACAAAAAATACTAGTCGTCGGTCATTTATTACCGATGCAGCAAAAACAACGGCAGCAGTTGCCTTATCAGCCACAGTAATCCCTTCTTTCGCAAATATAATGGGCAAAAAAGGTCAAGCTTCCATGGTAGGTATTCCATATTCGCAGCGTCCACTTTCTTATGGATATAAAGATTTGGAAGCAGCGATAGATGCCACTACAATGGAAATTCATTATAGTAAACATGCCGCTACTTATGCCAAGAATTTGAATGAGGCAGTCATTGCTGAAAAGGTTAATATCAGCAATGTTTCATTAGAATCACTGTTAGGGAAAATTTCTAAGTATTCTCCAAAGTTGCGTAATAATGCGGGAGGTCACTATAATCATGAGCTGTTTTGGCAAAGTATGGCTGCAAAATCTTCACTTAAGCCCGAAGGAAAGTTATTAGCTGCAATTGAAAAGGACTTTGGATCTTTTGAGGCTTTTAAAACTCAGTTTACTGATGCAGGCAAAGGACGTTTTGGTAGTGGATGGGCTTGGTTAGTACTGAATAATGATAAAAAACTAATAGTTGGTTCAACGCCTAATCAGGACAATCCATTGATGGATATTAGTGAATTGAAGGGAACACCACTTTTAGGTTTAGATGTGTGGGAACATGCCTATTATTTGAGATATATGAATAAGCGTCCCGATTATATTAATAATTGGTGGAATGTAGTGAATTGGGACGTGGTGACACAACGCTATAATGGGTAGACTTTACTGTGAAATTGAGATTGGAATGTAAGCTCATTGCATTCCAATCTCTCGATAATAGGAGAGATGGCAGAGTGGTCGAATGCGGCAGTCTCGAAAACTGTTGACTTTAATAGGTTCAAGGGTTCGAATCCCTTTCTCTCCGCCAATAAAAAGTCAAATAAAAGTATTAGGCTGTAAGTTTGAGGCTAAACCGTATTAGGTGTTAAGTTATACGCTGAAAATGTTTTTAAGCATTCTCTACACCCTTTACTATCAATACTTCCTTCCTCCTTCCCTCTTTGCCTCACTACTCACTACTCACTACTCACTACTCACCACTCACTACTCTACACTTCCACCCATGTATGATCGGCTAAAAGTTTTACCGAAGCAATAAATTGTTTAAAGGGACTACTACCTCCCCATTCTGAAGGAGCAATCATAGATAAGTTATGTGTTCCATCCCGTTGTTCATATAAATGATAGATATATCCAATTTGTGGTTTAAACTTCATAGATGCCTCATAAATCATCAGGCTCAATTCTTTCCTCTTTTGTATTTCTTGTGCCTGTTTAGCCAAAAGTTCTATCTGTTGCCGAATCTGATCAAGCTGCATATTCGTCTGTTCTTCCATTGCCGAAAGTGCTTTATGTTTCATTACACCTTCGTTTGTAGGTCTGATAGCCACACTTGAAGAACTAGAAGCATAGGGAAGAACGCTCATTTGTTTATGATAAACTTCAATATTTGTGAAAGGTTCTTTCGATTCATCCAAACCCTTTTGAGATACTTTAAGGTAGCCATTAGAAAGAATTTCGTGTAATACTTCTAATATTGGTTCTCCTTTTTTAAAAAATATAATAATAAATGAACCTGTATTAATGATAGTAGATTGAATACTATCTGCGAAATCTTCATTAGGATAGGGGTAAATGTTACTGTCGGGTGTAGATTGGTATTCGGTATGAAACGCTTCATTAGTAATAGAAACCCAATTATTACTAATGTTTAAATATTCGCCATCTTTACTGCTTGCTATCTTATAATTGCCACTCTTTGGAACGAGCCCCACTTGATAATTACACTTTTCAGGAAACAACTGCCATGAGGCAAGAAAGTTATATGCGTCTACCATTTTCTACTTATTAGTTTAGCCAAATAAATATAGGCTACAAACAATTACAGTTAATTTAGTTAAATGTTCTTAGTTATTACAATGAATTATTTAATCCTGATTACGCAATAGACACGTTATCAAACTCAGAAACACAAAAAAGACCAGTTATTACACAGATTTTTTTGACTAATAACATAATAAATTACATTGAAGTAAAACAAATCAATTAAAAGCCGTGTTTGAAGTAGTTGTGAATTGTAAAAGTGTCTATTGCGTATTCGGGGGTTAATATTTGATGATTAAGGGATTAATCCTTGTTATATTTCCCTTCAATTCCTGTACTAAATCCTTGAGGTTACCATCAAATAATATATAGTCGACAAGTGAAAGAAATATACTTAAGTATCTGAAGTATGATAGACGAGTATTAATTTATGTAAAGTCAACTATTTAAAAGACTATACTCTACAATCAAATTTAATATACTGAACTATCAAAAAAGTAATAGTCAACATTCATGTACTTAATAGTCAACTATTGGAAACTACATAGTCGACTATCCCTTAATTGATAGTCACTCTACAGTAATGATGGTATGAGGACTCTATTTTATTTACCGTAATTGCTGAAAAATAGGTAAAAAAGCGGTAACAACTATTAGAATTAGTAAAAGCTAATTTATGCTCAGAAATATATCAAAGCTACCCTCTGTTGTTTCGCTAAGATTGTTAATAGAGAGAGTTGTCCATCGTTTTGGAATAATAACACCCGCTGCAGGGTTAACTATTATTAGCTTTGATTCATTACTGCCATATAAAAGAATTGAAAGCATCACAGTACCTGTATTCGTAAACATTTTTCCTGTAACTACATTTGAGACAGTGATATTTTCTGAAGCACCAATTGTAAATCCTGTAGGATGTTGCTTATCGGGTGCATTATCTAAGAACTCTGCAGTTAGGGCTTTCAAGTTTTTGTTGATATTTTGATTTGTTTTAGCCTTTATTCTAGCGTTGTCGAGTGTTTCTATTGCCATCAACATTCTGTTGTTTTGCAAAATCTTTATTCTAACTTCCATAATACTAACAATCCTCTTCAATTTATTACTTAAGATTGACGCATTAATTATTTCTTCGGAAGTTGAGAGAAACTCTTCTAAAGTAAAATCCACTATCAATTCGGGAAAAAGAGTCATTAGTGTGAGATAGACTGCTTGTATTTCAGCTTATCTACTAATTGAAACAGGAATAAGTCTTTTTATATCTGATTTTGTAAGTGTATCAACTAATGTATTGGAGATAACATTAATTTCATCAATCAAATCGTTTATTTCAGAAGTAATTGTAGAGGTAAGCGGCTTATTGACAACAATCTTGTGTGACATTTATGGGTATTTAATCTTGAAAATAATATTTGATTGAAAGAATATTTGATTTATCCTGTTTCATTTCAGCGAATGTAGTGTATAAAAAATACTAAGGGTTTAATAATAAAATATAAGTTGATGATGAGGTTAATGAAAATCATTTTTAGAGAAATATTCGAGAGATAGAAAGGTTATTGATACTTACAACTTCAGAGATTGCATAATTTTACCAATTCAAAATAAACACAAATAATATGAATGATTTAATTCAAACACGCAAATTAGGAAACAGTGGGCTCGAAGTATCTGCAATTGGATTAGGTTGCATGGGTATGAGTTTTGCGTATGGGCAAACCCCTGATAAGAAAGAAATGATTTCGTTATTACAGGCTGCAGTGGAACGTGGTGTAACCTTTTTTGATACAGCTGAATGTTATGGGCCATTCACAAATGAGGAATTGTTGGGTGAAGCGCTTGTGCCATTCAGAAAGAGCATAATATTGGCTACCAAATTTGGTTTCCGGAATGGCGATGCTAGTTTAGGCATGGATAGTAGCCCTAAAAATATCAGGGCAGTAACGGAGTCTTCCTTGAGGCGATTAAAGACAGATACGATTGACCTTCTTTATCAACATCGTGTTGACCCAAATATTCCAATTGAAGACGTTGCAGGTACAGTAAAGGATTTGATAGCCGAGGGAAAGGTAAAATATTTTGGGATGTCAGAGGCAGGGGTTCAAACGATTAGAAAAGCCCATGCGGTACAACCATTATCAGCAGTACAAAGTGAATATTCGCTATGGTGGCGTCGTCCTGAAGAGGAATTGATACCCACACTCGAAGAATTAGGGATTGGTTTTGTACCTTTTAGTCCCTTGGGAAGGGGTTTCTTGACTGGTAGCATTTTAAAGGATGCTAAATTTGAAAGCACAGATTTGCGCAACAGACTACCACGCTTTACGGCAGCGGCACTCGAAGCGAATCAGGGTTTATTAGACTTGATAGCCGCAGTTGCTAATCAAAAAGAAACAACTTCAGGACAGATTGCACTTGCTTGGTTACTAGCACAAAAACCTTGGATTGTACCAATTCCTGGAACGACCAAACTACATCGGCTTGAGGAAAACATAGGTGCATCAAACATTAGATTAACTATTAAAGAATTGAGTGACATCAATGCTGAACTTGAAAAAATAAAAGTTGTCGGTAACCGTTATCCTGAGGATATGGAAAAAGGAACAGGAAAGTAATCAACTCATTAATTTTAATAATCTCAAGAACTTTAAACACAAATATTTGTTTAGGTAATAGTTGCTCAAATGCGACTAGATATTAAAATTATAAAACGAAAAATATGAACAAGTTTGAAGTAAAGGCTTTTGGAACACAAGCGGCTGATGCACCTCTAAAGCAGATGAATATCAACCGTAGAGAAGTGCTTGCAGAAGATATTGAAATTGAAATTATGTATTGCGGTGTATGTCACTCCGATTTGCATACTGCCCGAAATGATTGGGGAGGAACGGTGTATCCTGCAGTTCCTGGACACGAGATTATTGGAAAAGTGACTAGGGTTGGGAGTGGGGTTACTAAAGTTAAAGTTGGTGACTTTGCTGGAGTTGGTTGTTTAGTAGATTCATGTGGAGAATGTGAAAGCTGTAAGCACGATCTTGAACAATACTGTTCGAATGGTTGGACAGGAACTTATAATGGTAAAGACAAACATTTGGGAACACGAACTTATGGAGGCTATTCTGAAAAGATTGTGGTGGATGAGCATTTTGTATTGAAAGTACCTGCTAATCTTAATTTGGCAGCAGTGGCACCCTTGCTTTGTGCGGGTATCACTACTTGGTCTCCTTTGCGTCATTGGGGAGTTGGAGCAAATAGTAAAGTGGCAGTTGTAGGATTAGGCGGATTGGGCCACATGGCAATAAAGTTGGCAAAGGGTTTAGGGGCTGAGGTTACACTCTTTTCTAGGACTCCTGATAAAATGAAGGATGCATTAGAACTTGGGGCAGATGCTGTAGTTATTTCGACCGATGCCGACCACATGAAATCGGTAACTGGAAAGTTCGACTTAATAATTGATACAGTTCCTTACATTCATGATATCAATCCCTATATTTCAACATTGAATGTGAGTGGAACAATCGTTATTGTAGGTTTTTTGGGTGGATTGGAACCTTTATTGAGTACTGTTCCGTTAATATTGGGTAGAAAGTCAGTGGCAGGCTCATTGATTGGTGGAATTGCAGAAACACAAGAAATGCTTGATTTCTGTGGCAAACACAATATCGTTTCGGAGATAGAAGTCATTAAGATACAAGAAATTAATGAGGCTTATGAAAGAATGCTCAAAAGTGATGTGCGTTATCGATTTGTAATTGATATGGCTTCCTTGAAATAAAGGTGGACGCTTGAATTTTGTATAATGATTTGAGTATCATATTTTTTAAAAAGAGTACAAGTGAAGTTATAATATTTGCTTGTGCTCTTTTTGTATATAGACTCTTCTGACGTTTAAATTCCAAATATTCTTATGAATACAACACATTAGGCATCTGTTTTATTTTAAAACCAACAACCTGCAACATTCAAACATTCAATCAATCAAGAAATTGTATTGCTTTGCAAACCTGAGAGTGTATAAGTTTCAAGACCTGTAACTTATTACTTTATTATACTACTCATATTTTAAGATTGGTTAAAATAATTATCATGTCAAAGCATTGCTTGTTTGGGATTCTCATGTTATTAATAAGTTCCATTACTATTGGTCAAAACTATCATTTTGGTTCGGACTATTACCCTGAACATTTTCCATTAAAGGATGTGGCAAGAGATGCCGTTTTGATGAAAGCAGGTGGTTTGAATACCGTCAGAATGGGAGACTTTGCTTGGGTAAAAATGCAGCCTAATAACAATACCTTTTCATTAGATTGGTTGGTAAATACAGTTGATACTTTAGGTAAATACAATATCAAGACGCTGCTTTGTACGCCTACTGCTGCCATTCCAAAATGGATGTTTGATCAACATCCCGATATCATGCAAGTAACAGAGACTGGACAACGGAAACCTTATGGAAAACGCCGACATGCATGTTTGAATAATGAGACTTATAGGCAATACTCCGAAGCTATTGCTATGCAAATGGCAAAGGCATTTGCAAATAATGACAATGTAATGGGTTTTCAAATAGATAATGAGTTGATGGCAGAGGAACCCTATTGTTATTGTGAAACCTGTAGACTGAAATTTGCTGATTGGTTGCAAAAGAAATATAAGACAGTGGAAGCACTTAATAGTGAATGGGGATTGACATTTTGGAGTGAGAACTTGACTTCATTCAATCAGGTGTTTGTTCCGAGAAAAGGAGATAATCCGGGATGTTTCGTCGATTATCAGGACTTTTATTCAGACTGTACCATTGAATATTTTAATCTTCAACGAAATGCAATTAAGAAGATTGCTTCTCGGTTTAAAGTGACTCATAATATATGTTCAAGTGGCTTTTTGTATAAGCTTGATATGTATAAATTAGCTAAGACCTGCGATTTCCTTTCGTTTGATAATTATCCACATACATGGACGCTCGAAAATGAGTATGCACCGGTAGATAATTTTGATTTTCATCCTGCAATGGCATCGATGGCATTATCGCAATGCAGGGGTACACTACATATTCCTTTTTGGGTGACAGAATCGCAGATATCCCGAACAGCAGGAAAGCAAAGAAAAATGATTGAACCCGGAAAGGTTCGCTTATGGAGTCATCAGGAACTATCACATGGTGCAAATGCAACCTTGTTTTTCCCCTATCGGACATTCGAGAATGCACATGAACAGATGATGAATGGCATCTTAGATGCCGATAATGTGCCTAGACGTAGATACGAAGAAGTAAAGCAGACTTCGAAGGAATTATTTAAAATTAAAAGTATCATTGGTAATGCATTCCCAATAGCAAAAGCTGCTGTCATTAGAGATTTTAAATGTGATTGGGCTTTTGAAGATGGAAGGATAAGTGCAGACTTTAGGTATATGCGACATATCTATTCCTATTACAGGGCATTGAGGGAACAGTCAATTACTACTGATATTATTTCTCCAAATGACAATCTATTACAATATCCGTTAATCATCGTTCCTGCACAAGTGTTGATGACTCCTGAGTTGAGTATTAAACTTAAACAAGCTGCTGAGTTAGGAACTACTGTTGTTATTACCTGCATGACAGGACTTAGAGACTCTACGATGAAATCGTTTGGAGGTTTGTTAAATAAAGAAATCGAGACTTTGGCGGGTATTGAAATGCAGGAACAATATGCTTTGATTAAACAAGAGAATACTAAAATTTCTATTGCCTCTAATCCTACTAAAGAATTTACAGGCGGCTTATGGTATGATGTGTTTAATCCGCTGAAAACAGAAGTATTGGCAACTTATCAAAGTCGATTTTTAAAAGGTAAGCCTGCAGTTGTTCGTCATAAAGCAGGCAAAGGGATTGTTTATTATATAGGCACAGTGCCCTCTGATGAACTGATTGGCGACTTTATGCCGAAAATATTATCTGATGCTTCTATAGTTCCCTTGGCGAAAGCAAATGATAAGTTAGTGGATATAACAGAAGTAAAGGGAACGAAGAAATATGTATATGCCATTAATTTCTCAGATATAGAACAGACAATTGACTTATCTTCCTCAATGAAAGATATTCTAACTAATGAAAAGGTAATGAAGCAAACTGTGATAAAGCCAATGGATATTCGGGTGTTTGAAGTGAATTAAATTGTCAAAGTGTATTTATAGAAAAAGTGAATTGTAAATCTTTATTGTCATTTTGAATTTCTTAAATCATTACCTAGTTTCGGTAGCTGATGAATACTTTGGCAATTCCTGTTCCTAACATTCCGATAGACGATGCAGCTGCCTTGCTTAAGTCGATGATTCTTCCTGTTACGAATGGACCTCTGTCATTTACCCGGACAATCACAGATTTTCCATTTGCTGTATTAGTAACCTTAACCATTGTTCCAAAAGAGAGTTTCTTATGTGCTGCTGTTAACTTTGAATTGTTGAAAGTCTCTCCACTCGCGGTTGCGTGGCCGTTTAATTTGTCGGAATAATAAGATGCAAAGCCTGTTTCAGTTTTTAATGTACCCTTTGAAGTGATGGTGTTTTGGGGTACAGTTTTTCTATGACAGGCAACAATGCTGACTGTTATGAAAAGTAGGAAAGCTATTTTTTTTAAATAAGACACAATTTAGCGTTTCAAGTTAAAAGATACACATTGCAAGACACTGTAACGAGATTCAGGTTGGGTAACTGTCAATTTATTATTTCTTTGATAGCATATCAAAGTGCAGTTCTCCAAAGTTTTGCAGTGAAGAGAGTTTTAAGTCTGCTGCACCCCATTTTTCGTCTTTCGATTGAGAATATTCGGGTACAACAACACATTTCATACGAGCTGCTTTTGCCGCAATCATTCCATTGAAAGAATCTTCAAAGCACAAACAATTGGTAGGATTGGATTTCAGCTTTTCAGCACAATTTAGATAAACTTGTGGATGGGGTTTCCCAAAAGGTAATTCTTGTGCAGAAGCAGTGGCTAAAAGGTATGGGCCGATTCCTGTCATTTTTACCACTAAGTCAATCAATTCTTGTGGTGATGAAGTAGCGAGACCAATTTTAAACTTCTTTTCATAAAAAAAGTTAATAATATGGTGTACACCTTTCATGATAGTTCCTCTTTCTTCAATTTTTTTAAGAACAGATGCAATGATTTTATCTTCCGCTTGCAATGAAAAATGAGTTGGGATTGAAAAGAAGTTGAACCAGAAATCAACAAATTCTTTTGTCCTTAATCCTGTTGTTGTTTGGTATTGTTGTTCGGTAAGAGTGATGCCATAAATTCTGAATACTTCTTCAGCAGCTTCGTTCCAAAGCGGTTCGCTATCAACTAATAACCCATCAATGTCAAATATTACCGTATCCAAATGCATTTATATACTGTTTTTGTTAGCAACCTATTTTTTAATTTCATGCAAATGTATTGGGATATGTGTTCTAAAATGAATCACAATTATGCACCTTTAATTATAAAGGTTGAAATCAGTATGATAAATGAGTGTGTGTAACTAGAAAAGCAATATTTGTATAAAAAAACTAGTCAATAGTTGTTGAAATGTTAAAGCAACCCATTATATTCGCATTAATTAAAAAATTAACACCCAAAAATAACAAGTATGAAAAAATTATTTCCAAAGTCAGTAGTACTTTTAAGTTGTTTGTTTGCCAGTCTTCTAAGTTTTAATTCTTGTACAAAAAATAGTTACGATAAGGTGGTAGCCTTTCAAATGGATCCCACATTTAATATTGGAATGATTAGTGGAACCGTAGGGTTTTCTAATTTGAACAACATTTTATCCGATAGTAATAGTTCTCTAAAATTTGGGAATGATAGTTCTGTAACATTTTATTGGAAAGGGAATATTAGTTCTTTTACAACCACAGACTTTATTCCTTCGTTCACATCTAATCCCAATGTATTTTCATTAGATGTAAATAATAGGACAATACTTCAGAATGCACCTGCAAATATTCCTTTTACTGTAAGTGATGCGCAGTCGCTAAACATTACACCGGTAAGGGCGCAGTCAATAGATATTGATTCAATTTGGCTTAAATCGGGAATAGTTCAGATTGTTGTGAATAACACATTTAATGAACCTTGTAAAATTGTGCTGTCTGTACCAGGAATCATACAAAGCAATGGGAAATTGTTTACTGACACATTTGTAGTTAAAGCCAATGCAATTTCAATAGATTCCATTGATATTTCGAATAAGAAGATTGACATGACAAACGGTGGAACAACAACTAATAACTTGTTAGTCAACTACTCAATAACCCTTACAAAAGTAAAAAGTGGTGCAGAACCTAATGGTAATTTGACATTTACTCAGCAAATTAATCATCCAGTTATGAAGCTGATGTTTGCTGATGTGCATCATCAAAACTTTTTCACTTCAAGGGTTGCAAATATTCCTTTAAATGCCTTTAAAATTCAGCAGTTGTCAAGCAATGCCATCAAATTTACAAATGACACTATCAATTTGAATTTTAGTAATACTTTCGGCGTACCTATGTCGTTCTCTTTTACTCAATTGATGGGTAAGGATGCGAATAATCAGCCTCATTATTTAAATGTAGGTGGTATTACCCCATCTACTTTTCTAATTCCAGCTTCTACAAGTTTAGGGGTAGCTGCAAAGACTACTATGTCACTCAATAATAATAATCCTGCTACTGTAGGTTCCTTGTTGAGTATACCTGATTTTTTAAGTACACTTCCTACTTCAATTATGCCACAATTCTCGGCAGTCTCAAACCCTGGTACTGCACCTAAAAATGTAAATTTTATTAAAGATGATAGTAAGGGTTCTATTGATGCGCAAATCATAATTCCTTTGGATATGAAAATTAATAGCTTTATTACAAAGGATACCTTTAATTTTTATCTTGGTGATATGGGCAAGGTTGATTCTTTCACTTTAAGGTTGGCCCTTAATAATGGAATGCCACTTGGATTGGGGGCTACTCTAAGTTTAGTTGATTCTACAGTAAAACCTTACAAAGTAATTTATACAATGAGTGATACACTACTTAAACCTGCGATTATTGACCCTGTATCCAACAAAGTAATCTCAAAGACATTAAATATAAAAGACTTTATTTTAGGAAGTAAGGTGATGCCATTATTAAAGAAGGTGAATAAAATTATTTTCAAAGGTACCTTGTCGTCTCCTTCGAGTGGCAATCAGTCTGCGAAAATTTATTCAAATCAAACGATTGACATTAACATAGGAGCGAAAGCTCATTACAAGATGAATTAACTAAAATCTTTAACTCACTAATACCATTAGAAATGAACTTATTCACTAAAATATTTATCATAATTTGTTTTGTTTTTAGTCAATTAAACGGATTTTCGCAGGATAATCTGACACAATATAATATTAAGTCATTATCCGAAAATATGTTCTTAAATCCTGGGCGAATGCCTGAAACGAAGTTGAATATCAATTTGCCAATCATATCTTCTATTTCCTTTGGATATTCAAATTCAGGATTTGCGGTATCAGATCTTTTAACTAAGCGTGCAAAAGATGATTCGTTAGAATTTAATTCGGCAAATGTTATCAATCAACTCAATCCTGAAAATTTGATGGCAGTTTCATTCAATACACAGCTTTTTGGTGTTGGATTTAGGGTTAGACAAAATTATTATTCTTTAAATGCTCGATTACGTAACGATGTGAATTTTTCATATTCAAAAGATGTTATTAATTTTCTGTTTAATGGGAATAATGCATTTCTTGGGCAGCAAGCAAATTTAGGGTTGAAATTAAATACTACATCTTACGCCGAATATTCACTAGGCTTTACTCATATTACCAAAAATGAAAAGTTGACTTATGGTGCACATCTAAACCTCTTATCTGGTATTGCAAATCTGAATGTAAAACGTGCAAATCTTAGTATTTATACTGACCCTTCAACTTATGCTATAACTGCTACTCCCGATATAATGATTAACGCATCTTCTATAGATACAGGTTCAAATAATAACTCCATAGGAGTTTTTGGTAAGAATATGGGCTTTGGTATAGATTTAGGTGCATCTTATAAATTGAATAAAAAGCTTACACTTTCGGCAAGTGTTATTGATTTAGGATTTATTAATTGGAATGAAAATGTAGCTAATTACCAATCAAAAGAGGCTTCATCTAATTTTGTATTTAAGGGGTACGATATTAATAAAATAGCTTCAACTATACAACCTTATTTGGATACTCTTACAGATAGTCTTAAGCATGCGTTTAATCCAGTTAAATCAACTAATTCTTATAAGACAGGACTCGGTACAAAAATTTATTTAGGAGCAAATTATACGCTTGCAAAAGGATTAGATGCAGGATTGTTATTGTTTGGTAAGTTTGTGAATGATAAATTTTATACTGCTATCTCACTTTCAATTAACGAAGAACTCTCTAATATTCTGAATGTGTCTGCAAGTTATAGTCGGATTAATAAAACAAACAATGTGGGGTTAGGTTTATCTTTAAATTTATTGCCGCTTCAGTTTTATTTGGTTAGTGATAACATATTTGCAATTACCAAAGTTGATGAAGTACGAAATACAAATTTTCATTTTGGGATAAATTTTGCCATAGCCAAGAGGAAGGCTACAGGTTTCGTGCAAGAGTCTGCTAAATAAGTTGGTCATATAGTTAAAATAGTAAATCATCTTTTTAGTAACAGTCATTGCAACCGATAAGAAAGCTAATTTCAATAGCAGATTAGACATAACGCTTATCAAGTTAGCTAGGCAATAGTCAAGTACACGAAAAAACAAAACAGGTAATCTAGTTAAGAGAGTAGGTGAGCTAGGAAAGAGGGGAGGCGTCCAAAAAGACAAAGCAGGTGCGCTAGGAAGGAGAGGAGGATAGTCAGTTAAGAGAGCAGGTGAGCTAGGAAGAGAGGAGGCGTCCAAAAAGACAAAGCAGGTGCGCTAGGAAGGAGAGGAGGATGGGCAGTTAAGAGAGCAGGTAAGCTAGGAAAGAGAGCAGGCATCCAAAAAAACAAAGCAGGTGCGTTAGGAAGGAGAGCAGGTGAGCAAGGTAAGAGGGCAGATTTTGAAAAAAAATGAAAGTAGATTATAAAATCGAATGTGGTTTGTATGATTTTCTTACCACAAAGTAGGTCTTACTTCAGAAAAAGGAAAAAAAGCAATGAACAATTGGTTGCTTTCCTTTGAATATTCGTAAATAAATCCTCCTACGCAAGTTCAAGAAATTACTAAAAAAGATTTGTCCTATAGGTGGTACATAGGCATAATGTAAATAATATAAAGGCTTTTCACATAAAGTTCACATAGAAACGAGTGTAAAATAGTAAACCATTTTTTCTTTATTTCCCTTCATAAACTAGAATTAAATATGTTGTGCCGCTTAATAAAAAAGGGAAATGATATAATCACTTCCCTTGAATACATTTTAAATAGGTCTAATTATTCTAGCCACTCGATAAATACCTTATTCTTGTTGAGTTTCCGATGTCGGCAAATTGTTCGAAACTAATATTTCGAAGGCTAACAATTTGAAGATAGAAGCCAGTGATTAAATTCAATAAATTATGTTTTGCAATATTAATGTGATTAATAGCTTCTTCAGTTAAATTTTGAATTGGGATTGTAATTGAAGGAACTATCAACTTAAAATTGAAAGAAGGAATCCAATTTCTCATTCTAGGCATTGCTACAGATTCACCTCTTCCTCCTGAAATTATAAAGTACATAACTGGAGATATTCCATAAATAATTTTATCTACAGTTAAAAGGAACGGTAATAATGAAAGAGGTAAGAATATGTAAGTAAGCATATGAGAATATGGGATGCTATAAATGTTTTTCATCATTAAATAAGTAACAATATAGTTAATAAGTGGGGCATGAAATGCATATACAAAGAATGAACAATTACAAACTTTACTATACCATTTTTGATCCAATATGTAAGCAACTACTCCGTCAAAGCAAAACCAAATTGCATAAACCCCAAATACTTCATTTACTTTAAAAAGAATTGTCAATAAATATTTTATATTAATAAACCCAATGTGATGGTTAAAAGCAAGCCAAGTGCGTAATAATGAAATGCCTACAAACATGAGAAGCGCAAATTGAGGTCTGAAATAGGGGAGTGGCTTAGTTAAATCTTTTTCATACATTTTTAAATAAAATCCAAAGCAATAGAATATAAAAGCTCTGTCTCTACTTTCTCCGTCAAGAATATTAGTAAACATCCAGATAACAAACATAATTGCTAATGCTTGTACAGGTATTTTATTCAGAATGAATCTGATTGCAGGTGATAATATAGCCATTAAGAAAATGGTTTTCAAATACCATAGTTGAAAAGTAACAGGTGCTACAAATAAATAATGAAAATAGTCTTTAATACTAAAGTCGATTAAGCTTTTTCCTAACATGCCTGTATGTAAAATATTCGGATTGCCAAAGATCGTAATATCAAAAATAAAAGTGATTAACAAGCCTAATGCACTTATGAATACATAAGGTAATAAAAGAGTTCTTACTTTTTTGATGATTAAATCTTGATAGGCGATTACTCTAGAGTTTGCCATTAAATAACCTGAAATAGCCATTAATAAAGCGATTCTGAATCTGAAGATTGAATTTGAAAAAAGCAATTCAATAAAATTACCTAATGAAAGGGAAGCATCAATAGTTGTTGATGGAGTCAAATTGCATGGAGAATAATTGTAATTATGAATGAATAATAATCCAACCATACATACTATTTGGTAAAATTTAATCTTTGATTTAAGAAACGTGTTTAACATGATTACTCCTTTTAACTAGTGAATTGTATTGCTTAATTCCTAGGACAAAGGAACTCAATAACACACTTTTGTACTGTAACGTAATGAGTAAAGGATGAAGGAAATGTGGATGATTGGATTGTATTAAAAGCAATCAGTCATGATTAGTTACAGTTCGTTAAATGGGTCATTCAAACTACTACAAGGATTAGCTTTTTAATTTTAGCGTTTGTAAGTATTCGGTTATGAGGTATAGTAACTAGTTCTATGCTGTTTACTTGAGGATATTTTGCTTACAATAAATCGTATTTCTGCAAGCTTTCCTAAGTAGGATTCTTATTATTCTTTAATTAATATATGTTTGCAGATTTCCTAGATTGCAAATTAGTGTATACATGAGCGAGAAGTCATCTCCTAAAGCGATTATATTATTTATTCCTCAAAAACAACTGGATTTACAGGGGTTATTAAAGATTCGTATCTTAAATAAGGTAAAGGAAAAAATTATATTGGAGGATTATAAACTTCAAAAGAAGTTGTTGATGCAACATTTTTATAAACTTCCTCTAAATGTTATAGATACTCTTTTGCTTTTTTCTGATGAGGAATTGGCAGAGTGGGAAATGGAAACTTCACAAAATATTTTTCTATTAAAGAAGACTGCCTCTGATGAAATTTTTAAGATTACACTTGTAAAAGGATTGCATCAGCGATTTGAATCCTTACTGCCATATTCATCACTAATAAAGTGGAATAGTCAAATTTATTCGGTAAAAAAAAATGTTCAAACTTCTCCTTGTTCATTTAGTAGCTATCGCCCTCAATTTCAGTTTGATGTAATCAATTCGCATAATAGACTTGCAATTTCTCCTATTGTGATTTTGAATGGACATCATTATGCTTTTGATATTTTTACTCAGTATGATTTTTGGTTGCAACATAATAATGAGTATTTCTTGATGAAATTCAAGGACTTTCAAACTTTGCAATGGTTACAGTCCGGCGTAGTAAGTCAGCATGCTACGAATGCTTCTTTGTTTAAAGAACACATTATTGCTAAACTTGAAGCCGATTATAAGGTGAATAGAAATGGACATTTTCCTGAAACTCCTATTCATGCCTTGCCTATTAATAGAATATTTCTTAGCGAAATTAGCGGTTCGTTCCTCATGCTAACTCCTCAATGGTTATATGATAATTTATTGATAGAAGGTGTTTGGAAAGAGACACAAGAAATAACAAGGGAGGGCGAAATATTTGTAATTCATCGTAATAAAGAGTTAGAAGCCGATTTTGTAACATTGCTAAAGAATCTTCATCCAAATTTTGCCAAGCAAAGCAATGGGTATTTTTATTTGTCGTTTGCTGATGCACAAAAGAAGAGTTGGTTCTTAAAAGTATTTCATCAGATGCTTAATTTGAATATCGAGATGGTGGGGATGGATATGTTGCAACATTTTAGATATTCCCCACATAAGCCTGTTACTGAAATTAAGATTGTTAAGCAATTGGAACAAGCCCTTACTCTATCTTTCTCGTTGAAGTTTGGAAATGAAGAAATTGGCATTAATACCCTACAAAAGGTTTTGATTGCGGGACAGCGTGCCGTTTTGTTGAAAGATGGAAGTCTTGGAATCTTTGGAGATGATTGGTTGCAACAATATGGTTCTATTGTAAAGCATGGTAAAATAATCAACAAAGAAATTGAAGTAAAGCGGTGGATGGCGATTAAGGTCGCAGGAATTGAGTCCGATAAAGAATCGACAGAGGATTCTATTCTTAAACCCTCTATTAATAAGGAGTGGTGGCAAAAGTGGTCTCAGTGGCAAAAACCTGATAGTGAACCGATATTTAAATTGCCTGAAACAATTTGCGCAACGCTTCGACCTTATCAGCAAAAAGGATTTGAATGGATGGCGTTGTTGGCAGAAATAGGTGCAGGGTCCTGTCTTGCTGATGATATGGGACTTGGTAAAACGTTACAAACGATCTGTTTATTGGCTCATCAACATCTTATTAATGCGACCGACCAACATCTTATTATTTGCCCAGCGTCACTTGCCTATAATTGGGAGCAGGAACTTCAGAAGTTTGCGCCACACTTCAGTACTTTAGTATATCATGGGGCGCAACGGAACTTTGAGGAAATTAAAACCAATCAGCCTAATATTATCATCACGACATATGGCACACTTAGATCGGATGTAGAAATGCTTAGTCAAATTGAATTTGGTGTAATAGTAGCAGATGAAAGTCATAATATCAAGAATCCTTCGGCATTGATTACAATTGCTATTTCTCAGTTGAATGCAAAGACAAGGGTTGCATTGAGTGGTACGCCTGTGATGAATAATACTTTCGATTTGTTTGCTCAGTTATCATTCCTCCTGCCAGGAATGTTTGGTAGCAGAGATTTCTTTAAAAAAGAATATGCCGACCCAATCGATTTACAGCGTGATGAAATTAAAGTCAAGGCTTTACAAAAGATTACAGCCCCATTTATATTAAGAAGAACAAAAGAACAAGTTGCGAAGGATTTGCCCGAAAAGATGGAGAGTGTATTGTGGTGTCAAATGGGTGTTGACCAAAAGTTAGCCTATGAATCAATTAAAGAGAATGTTAGAAACAGTGTCTTTCTCGATATACAAGAAAAAGGATTTGGCAGTGGTAAGTTGAGTGTAATGGCAGGCATGTTAAAGCTCAGACAGGTTTGTAATTCGGGAGAGTTAGTAAAGGATGAAGATTTGTTTTGCTATGACAGCATCAAGACGGATGTGCTGATTGAAGAACTTTCCAATCTGATTGACGAACATAAAGTATTGGTTTTCTCTCAATTTACTTCTATGATTGATTTGTTAGAAAAGAGTTTTGATAAGAATAAGATTCCTTTCCTACGTCTAGATGGTAGTACTCCTATTAGTAAGAGACAAGATTTAGTGGATGAGTTTCAGGCTGAAGATTCAACAGCAAGGGTGTTTTTAATTAGCTTGAAGGCCGGAAATGCCGGACTTAACCTTACTGCTGCCGACTATGTATTTCTATTTGATCCGTGGTGGAATACGGCTGTACAGCAACAGGCAATTGACAGAACACATCGAATAGGTCAAACCAAACAGGTATTTGCATATCAGATGATTTGCAAGGGTACGATTGAAGAAAAGATTATTCAGTTACAACAAAGGAAAAAGAAGTTGTCTGAGGAACTGATTGGCGAAGATGAAGGCTTCATCAAATCGTTGACAGAAGAAGATGTAGAGTTCTTGTTTAGCTAGTATTTGTTTTACCACAAAGAAAACAAGGGAAGTCAATGGGCACAAGGGAAGTTATTTAGGTAACTATTCCTCTTAGGTGTTAAAAGGAAAGAGACACAATAAAGATGAAATCTTTCTTGTGTCTCTTTGTGTATCTCTTTGTTTTCGTTGTGGTAAAACCTACAACTCATCACTCATCATTCATAGCTCATCACTTATAAACGAACGTCCAATTTAATCTGTAATTCTGTTAATTGCTTGTCGTCGATACTGCTTGGTGCATCAAGCATTACATCCCTACCGCTATTATTTTTAGGGAAAGCAATAAAGTCACGAATGCTTTCACTTCCTCCTAAGATAGCACATAGTCTGTCGAAACCAAATGCCAAACCACCGTGTGGAGGTGCACCATATTCGAATGCGCCTAACAGGAATCCAAACTTATGATTTGCTTCTTCCTCTGTCATTCCTAATGCTGCAAACATTTTTTCTTGCAATTCCCTTTGGAAGATACGGATGCTACCTCCACCAATTTCATTGCCGTTCAACACCATATCATATGCGTTTGCCTTGATATTGCTGTAAGGATGTTCTAAATATTTAGCCGCATCTTCAATCAATGGATTATTATTAATCATCACTTCAATCTGATCGGGCTTTGGAGAAGTAAACGGATGGTGACGAGCTACCCACCTATTATCCTCCTCTGCATATTCGAACAATGGGAAGTCAAGTACCCATAATAATTTGAATTCATCATTCTTACGTAAACCTAAGCGAGTTGCCATTTCCATTCTCAAATCGCTCGTAGCCTTACGTGTACGTTCTTCAGCACCTGCCAATATTAAAATTAAGTCTCCTGCCTTTGCATTAGTTGCTTCGGCAATTGCCTTTAATTTATCTTCTGAATAAAATTTATCTACACTACTCTTGAAGGTTCCGTCGGCATTGCATTTGATAAATACCAATCCCCTCATTCCAATCTGCGGACGCTTAACCCACTCCACTAATTCGTCGGTTTGTTTTCGGGTGTATTCGCTACAGCCAGGAATTGCAATTGCTAAAACAGTCTCAGCTTCGTTGAATACGGCAAAATCGCTTTCCAATGCAATATGTTCTGCTGCACCTGCTTTATTCGGATTAGGTGTGGCAGCTTCTCTTGTAGGGAATGCATGTTTAGGAAATTTAAGGTTGGCAATCTCTAAACCAAAGCGAATGTCAGGCTTGTCATTGCCATAATTCCACATTGCTTCTTCCCAAGTAATACGCTTCACAACATCGGTATAGTCGATATTTTTCACATCCTTGAATATTCGTTTGATCAGCCCTTCAAACATTTGCAAAATATCTTCTTGTTCTACAAAAGCCATCTCACAATCTATCTGTGTAAACTCAGGCTGACGGTCAGCACGTAAATCCTCGTCCCTAAAACACTTTACAATCTGATAATAACGGTCGTAACCACTCACCATCAATAGTTGTTTAAACGTCTGAGGACTCTGAGGTAATGCATAAAATTGTCCTGCATTCATACGACTTGGCACCACAAAGTCTCTAGCCCCTTCAGGTGTAGACTTAATCAAGAATGGTGTTTCAATATCCATAAAACTATTCTCATGTAGATAGTTTCTAGCACTCCTATTCACTGCATAACGCAATTCAAGATTTCGTTTTACCGCGTTACGTCTTAAATCGAGGTAACGATATTTCATTCTAAGGTCATCACCACCGTCAGTATCGTCTTGAATGGTAAATGGAGGAACAGCACTCTTGTTAAGTACCTTAAATTCACTAACTAATATTTCTATTGAACCTGTAGGTATGTTCGGGTTTTTGTTGCTACGCTCATTTACTTTTCCTGTAGCCTGTAATACAAATTCTCTTCCCAAAGGATTTGCATCTAATAATCCATTCAGAGATTCTGAAAATAACAATTGAGTGATTCCATATCTGTCACGCAAATCCACGAAAGTGATGCTGCCAAATTTTCTAACGGTTTGTACCCAACCTGCAAGGGTAACTGCTTCTCCTTTTTGTTCTATCCTTAATTCTCCACATGTATGTGTCCTGTACATTAGTAACCTGTTTTTTTGTGCCGCAAATATATAGAAATGAATGTAGGTGTGATAAAGCTTTATGGCGAATATTGAATGGGATCAAGTGAAACTTCAAAATTCTAATTTATTTTGATAAGAAATGTATTGCATGAAGCAGTGTTGTGAGCATCAATAATTCAATTAACCATTTTATCTATCAAATAGGGATATCTATTTGATAGATAAAATAATTTAACTGTGCTTCTTGTTTTGAAAATTATTTCTTTTCAGGAGGTTTCTGATAAGTTAAAACAATCTTCGCATTACGTTCTTCATCCGAGGCAATATCTAATTCATAATGTTTGCTTCCCGATGAAATGATTACAAGTGCCGTATTTGGAGGAACTTCACCTAGATTTTCTGCTACAACTATAAATTCATAAACAGGCGAGTTTTTTTCAATATGAACATTCATACGAATAGGAGAATAAGTAAGTCTTTTACTTGATACAATCATTTTATTGTCATGATAAACACTTATTGTATCACCATCTATTTGTCCATTATCATAAAATTCTATTGAAACATCTTGACTGTCAACAATAAAAGTGCTCGCTATTACATTTCTTCTTTTTATTAGAACATCAGGAACATGAACCTTTTCTTTTGGTATAATTGTTTCTTTGGGGACTATTGTATCTGTATTAAAACGAGTCCTTTCTGGTGAACTATTTGAAATGTTAACTTCTTTTTTTTCAATATTCTTGTTAACCGCAAGATTATTAGCACTTTTATTTGGTTCAATTTTGTTCTTTGATACAGTATCTCCTTTTTTTATTGATTTATTAGGCTGAACAATTTTTGAAACTGACTCTTTTTTTGCAATCGAGTCAATTGATGGTTTAGAACCTTTAGGTACATTTGAATTGTTTGTCGTTTTTGAATCAACAGGTCCTTTCACACTTTGTGATTCTTTAGGTGGGTTTGTTGAATTAGTCACTGCCGTTTGAGTCGTGTCTGAATCTGTTTTATTTGTTTTAACCTTCACTTTATCTACCATGAAATCTTCTGCTCCTGGTTTTACAAGTGCTTGTAAAGCATCTGCTTTAACATTTGGAAGGATTGGTGCCACTTTTTTTGTGATCGGATTTTTCTTTCGTTTAGCTAAAGACGCTTCTTTTTTTAACAAAAAGTCTTCTTTTTCAAATTCAGTTGTGGTTACTTTTTCTAAATAAACAGTTCCATTTCCACAAATTGAACCATCTTTTTCATTAACACTTGAATAAGTTCCTGTTAATGTTTCCTTATTTTCGGTCTTAGATTTAGAATAATCTAGGTAGCAAGTCATTAAACAAGCAACCGATTGATCGCTTATTTTCAATTCTAACATTTTAGATTCTTTCAACAAAAGAAGTTTGCTTTTTCTAGTGTAAATTCCTTGTGAAGCAGCTTTGCCATAGAAAAGAGTGTTTTTATATGAGTATGTTACTCCTTCAACTGCATCATTAGGCAAATTGTTCAACTGTAACTCATATTTATACCTCTCTTCAACAAATTGTCCTGAGCGTAAGTGAAAGATACTTTGTACAAAATATCCTCGCCAAATGCCAGTTAGGGATTGAGAATACCCTGTTGCTGTGAAAAATAAAGTTAAATATAATAAAAATAGTCTCATCGTTCTAAGAAACCCGCAAATTAATGCAGTTGGATTTAAAAGAATAGTTAAAGGTTTTGGATTGAAATATTAATTAACACTCCGTTACTTACTTGCATTTACTACATTTGCAAACTTTACAAAATAAAGAGCTTAATTATATATGATAAATATTACTCTTCCGGATGGTGCTGTCAGGCAATATGAAAAAGGTGTTTCTGCATTAGATATCGCAAAGTCAATCAGTGAAGGGCTTGCAAGAAAGGTTCTTGCAGCCTCTGTTAATGGTCAAATATGGGATGCATTTAGAGCAATTAATGATGATGCCTCTCTCAAATTGATAACGTGGGATGATAGTGAAGGAAAGAATACTTTTTGGCATTCATCAGCACATTTAATGGCAGAAGCGGTAGAAAGTATTTTTCCGGGTGTTAAATTTTGGGTAGGACCTGCCTTGGAAAAAGGATTCTATTATGATATGGATTTGGGGAATAGGAAATTGACAGAAGAAGATTTAGTAGGGTTAGAGAAAAAAATGCAAGAGCTTTCCAGACAAAACAATCGTTTTCTTAGAAAAGAAATTTCTAAAGGAGATGCTGTTGCCTATTTTGAAGAGAAAGGAGATGAGTATAAATTAGATTTATTGACTAATTTAACTGATGGCGAAATAACATTTTATTCTCAAGGAGCCTTTACCGATTTATGTCGTGGGCCACATATACCTTCTACAGGGGTTATTAAGGCTATTAAGTTGACTAATATCGCAGGAGCGTATTGGAAAGGAAATGAAAATAATAAACAGTTAACAAGATTATATGGTATAACATTTCCCAATCAAAAGGAATTGGATGAATACCTATTATTATTGGAAGAAGCTAAGAAACGTGATCATCGTAAATTAGGTAAAGAACTTGGCATCTATACAATGGATGATGAAATTGGTCAAGGGCTACCTCTTTGGATGCCGAATGGTACAATCATCATCGAGGAATTGGAAAAGCTTGCCAAAGAAACTGAGGGTGCAGGTGGTTATAAACGAGTAGTTACACCACATATAGCCAAAGAAAGTTTATATCATACAAGTGGACATTTACCTTATTATGCCGATAGTATGTTCCCTCCTATGGAGATGGACGGAGAAAAATACTATCTGAAGGCGATGAACTGTCCTCACCACCATAAAATCTTTGCAGCTGAACCAAAAAGCTATCGTGATTTACCATATCGAATAGCAGAATATGGTACTTGTTACCGCTATGAGCAGAGTGGGGAATTGTTTGGATTGATGCGTGTACGTTGCCTTCACATGAATGATGCACATATATATTGTAGTAAAGAACAATTTTTTGCTGAGTTCAAGGCGGTGAATGAAATGTATTTAAAATATTTCAAGATTTTTGGAGTAGATAAGTACGTAATGCGTTTAAGTTTGCACGATCCTGAAAAACTAGGAAAGAAATATGTAGACGAACCTGAGCTTTGGTTAGAAACAGAAGCAATGGTTAGGAAGGTGTTGATAGAAACAGGTACACCTTTTATTGAAGTGCAGGATGAAGCAGCTTTTTATGGTCCTAAGATAGACGTGCAGATTTGGAGTATTATTGGACGGGAATTTACATTAGCTACAAATCAGGTAGATTTTAATAGTGGACGAAAGTTTAAATTAGAATATACCACACAAAGCAATGAAAGCGATACGCCTTTAATCATCCACCGAGCTCCTTTAGGAACGCACGAAAGATTTATTGGTTTCTTGTTAGAACATTATGCAGGTAAATTCCCTGTATGGTTGTCACCTTTACAAGTTAAGATTTTGCCAATTAGTGATAAATTCATCGATTATGCAAACGATTTGAAAGCAACACTAACTAAAGCAAGTGTCAGAGTTGAGATAGATGAGCGTCAGGAGAAGATTGGAAAGAAGATTAGAGAGGCTGAATTAAGTAGGGTGCCATATATGCTTGTTATAGGTGAAAAAGAGGTGCTTGAAAATAAAGTTTCTTTGCGTAGACAAGGAAAAGGAGACGCAGGATCACAAACTGTTCAAGAATTTATTAATAATATTACAATAGAAATTTTAGAAAGAAGAAGTACCGAAGTTTAATTCCTTACTTTTGCGAACTATTTTAAAAACGTGTATCGAAATTTTTAAAAATCGATATGCAATAAGTCACAATTAAATTAAAAAGTCTTAATGGCATTACCATTTAAAAGTAATAATGGTGGAGGTGGTCGTTTCAACCCCCGCTTTAACAGACAACCGGAACCTGAACATCGTATCAACGAAAGGATAAGGGCTATCAATGTTCGCTTAGTAGGCGAAAATGTAACGGTTGGTATTTATCCAATACAGGAGGCATTGAAAATAGCTCAACAGCTTGAGTTAGATTTAGTCGAAATATCTCCTAATGCAGATCCTCCCGTTTGTAAAGCAATAGATTATAAAAAGTTCCTCTACGAAAAAAAGCGTAAGGAAAAAGAAATGAAATCAAATGCTAAGCAAAGTGAAGTAAAAGAAGTTCGTTTTACTCCTGGAACTGATGACCATGACTTTGATTTCAAGGCAAAACATGCAGAGAAATTTCTGAAAGAAGGTAATAAGGTGAAAGCCTACGTTAACTTTAAAGGACGAGCAATCATGTTTAAAGAAAGAGGCGAATTGGTACTATTGAAATTTGCTGAACGTTTAGCAGATAGCGGACAGCCAGAAAGTTTGCCTAAATTAGAAGGGAAGAGAATGTTTTTGATGCTTACTCCAAAAACAGCTAAGAAGAAGAAAGATACTGAATAGTATCTTTTATTCAAAAAAGTAAGATTACAGGTTTATAGAATCAAATTAATAAATATTGATTTTGTAAAAACTAAAAGAATACTAATCTTTTCATCAAATATGAATTGAAAAATAAAAAAGTAAGCGATCACTTTTGTTGAAAAATAAAGGCGAAACTCAAAAATTTAATTTCAAATCATAAAAAATGGGAGTTAATTAGTGTTAATCGGCTCAAATAAATAGGAAAATAAGGGACTATTTTACTTAATTGGCTAAAAATTGAAATATTTTTTTATTATTTCAGGATAATTCAATTTAATACCCCTATTTTTGCAGCCCGAAAAAAAGTATGTCAAAGCAACAGTTAATAAAACAAGACGGACAAATTATTGAAGCGTTAAGTAACGCAATGTTTCGGGTGAAACTTGAGAATGGTCATGAGATATTGGCAACAATTTCAGGTAAAATGAGGATGCACTATATCAGGATACTTCCTGGCGATAAAGTAGGAGTAGAAATGAGTCCTTATGATTTGAGTAGAGGAAGAATTAATTTTAGATACAAATAGTAATCGTTGTTGTTACTGAAGGGTAACAATAATTAATAAAGGGTAAAATAACTACAATGAAAGTTAGAGCAGCTATTAAAAAGCGTAGTGCAGATTGTAAAATTGTTAAGCGTAAAGGAAAATTGTACGTAATAAACAAGAAGAATCCTCGTTTTAAACAAAGGCAAGGTTAATCACTAGCAATTGTAAAATATTCATAATTAAATATACAGCACTTTATGGCACGTATTGCCGGTATAGATTTACCAAAGAATAAAAGAGGCGAAATTGGACTTACATATATATATGGTATAGGTCGCAGTAGAGCCCGTCAAATATTGACAGACGCTGGAATCTCATTGGACAAAAAAGTTAACCAATGGAATGATGATGAGCAAACTGCAATTCGTAATCTGATTAATTCAGAATTCAAAGTTGAAGGAGCACTTCGTAGTGAAACTCAAATGAATATCAAGCGTCTTTTAGATATCGCTTGTTATCGTGGGTTGCGTCACAGAAAAGGATTACCTGTTCGTGGTCAACGTACCAAAACAAATAGTCGTACTCGTAAAGGAAAACGTAAGACTGTTGCTGGTAAGAAGAAAGCAGCTAAGAAATAATTAAATTAAGATAATGGTAGCTACCACTGGTAGCTACTTTTTGTGCTTCTGGATCTTCTTGATAAAAAGAAAGGAGGAGCGTATTTTTTTAAAGATTACCTAAAAGTAAATTATGGCGAAACCCTCAAAAGCACAGAATAGTGCTAAGGCAGCAGCGAAGAAACGTATTGTAAAAGTTGAAGCAGCTGGAGAAGTAAGAATTAGTGCAACGTTTAACAACATCATTGTAGCGTTCACAAACAGACAAGGTCAAGTTATCTCTTGGTCTTCTGCAGGTAAAATGGGATTCAGAGGTTCTAAAAAGAACACTCCTTATGCTGCACAAATGGCTGCTGCTGATGCTGCAAAAGTTGCAGTTGATGCAGGTGTGAAAAGAGTAGATGTTTTTGTAAAGGGACCTGGTTCTGGTCGTGAAGGTGCTATTCGTTCTATTGCTCAAAATGGAATTGAAGTAACTTCTATTAAGGACGTTACTCCTATGCCGCATAACGGTTGTAGACCTCCTAAGGCAAGAAGAGTATAATTATTTATCTTTATAAGAGATTTCTCTTATTTACATATTTAACTTGGGTGTTGGATTTAGTTTTTTGATTTTTTTATAATCCCTCACCATTTACTAAAAAATCACAAATATTTTAATATGGCAAGATACATTGGTCCAAAGACCAAGATTTGTAGAATTTATGGCGAACCTATTCTTGGAAACGGAAAGTGGTTAACCAAAAACAGTAATCCTCCCGGTCAGCATGGTGCTACAAGAAAGAGAAAAACTTTAGGTGAGTATGCATTACAGTTGAGAGAAAAGCAAAAGGCAAAATATACTTATGGTTTGCTTGAGCGTCAATTCCGTAAAACTTTCGTAGAAGCTTCTAAAATGAAAGGTGTAAAGGGTGAAAATCTAATCAAGCTTTTAGAAGCTCGTTTGGATAACACAGTTTACAGACTTGGTTTAGTTGCAAGTAGAAACGAAGCTCGTCAATTAGTTGCTCATAAGCACATCACTATCAACGGCGACGTTATGAATGTTCCTTCATATTCTTGTAAGGCAGGTGATGTAATTGGGTACAAAAATAAGAGTGCTCATAATACTTCTATCACTGGAAAAACTAAGGGTAAAAATCCTAAGTTTAGCTGGTTAGAATGGAATGAAGCTGAATTAAAGGGTATTTTTATCACTTATCCTGAGAGGGAAAGTGTACCTGAAAACATTAAGGAGCAATTGATTGTTGAATTGTATTCTAAGTAATCCTTAGCACAATTTCTAGGTTTCAAATTGTATTTATTTGCCTTTGGCAAAAATTAAATAATAACAATCGCTGAGGAAAAGTTTTAAAACATAAACTTTATTCGGCATAAATAGTAAACATTTAGTATGGCTATATTAAACTTTCAAAAACCTGATAAAATAGTTCTTCAGAAAGTTTCTGATTTCGATGGAGAATTTGAATTCAGGCCTCTTGAACCAGGATATGGTTTGACAATTGGTAATGCCCTAAGAAGAGTTCTACTAAATAGCCTTGAAGGCTATGCAATTACGGGTATTAAGATTGAAGGAGTAGATCACGAGTTTGCCACAATCAAGGGTGTTACAGAAGATGTTACGGAAATCATTTTGAATCTTAAGCAAGTACGTTTTAAGAAGACATCTGATTTCGATTTGACAAACGAAAAAGTTAATATCTCTATTAAGGGTGAAACTGAATTTAAAGCAGGTCTTATCGGTGAATCTTCTCAGCATTTCAAGGTAATGAATCCTGATTTGTCTATTTGTATAATGGATGTAACTTCTAAGATTGATATCGAATTAACAATTTCTAAGGGTCGTGGATATGTTCCTGCTGAAGAAAATAAAGTTAAGGATAGCACTTTTGGTTTCATTTCAATTGATTCTATTCATACTCCAATCAAAAATGTTAAGTATTTGATTGAGAACTATCGTGTTGAACAAAGAACTGATTACGAAAAATTGATTCTTAATGTTACAACTGATGGTACAATACATCCTGAAGATGCTGTAAAGCAAGCTTCTAGAATATTGATTCAACATTTGATGATTATTACAGACGAAAATATCACTTTTGATTCGAAAGAAGAGAAGAAAGATGATGTTATTGATGAACAAATTTTACAATTAAGAAAGGTATTGAAAACACCTTTGGAAGATTTAGATTTGTCTGTAAGAGCATTTAACTGTTTAAAAGCAGCTAAAATCAACTCATTAAGTGAATTAGTTCAGTATGAACAAGAAGATTTAATGAAATTCAGAAACTTCGGTCAAAAGTCTCTCTCTGAAATTGAACAAGTATTAATTGAAAGAGGATTAAGCTTTGGTTTGGATTTACAAAAAATGGGATTAGATCATCTCGATTAATAATATTGGTTAGATAATTTTATTCTAACCTTCACATTTGCTTACAATTCCTGACACGGTGTAAGTAATTAAAATCATAAAAAATGCGTCACGGAGATAAGGTTAATAATTTAGGTAGAAAGAAGGCACACAGAGAAGCACTTTTAAGTAATTTAGCTTCACAATTAATAGTTCATAAAAGGATTGTAACTACACTAGCAAAGGCTAAAGCGTTGCGTGTTTATGTTGAGCCTTTATTAACAAAGACTAAAAAGGTAGATACTAAGGAAATTATCATGCATCAGCATAGAATTGTTTTTTCTTATTTACAAAACAAAGAATCTGTTAAGGAATTATTCACTGTAGTTGCTCCAAAAATTGCTTCTCGTCCAGGTGGGTATACAAGAATTATCAAATTAGGAATTCGTCCGGGTGATAACGCTGAAAAGGCTTTGATTGAATTAGTTGACTTTAATGATGTTTACGGTAATGTGGCTGCTACTACAGAAACTACTGTGAAGAGAACAAGAAGAGGTAAGACTAAGAAAGTTGAAGATACAGCTACTGATACTTTAATTGTAGAAGATGCAATTGTAGTTGATACAGTGGTTGATGAAGTAGAACCTGCTTCTTCGGAAGAGAGTGATGAAGAAAATAAAGTTTCTGAATAGAAATAAAAGTTTAATAAAAAAAGCAAAATCTATTGATTTTGCTTTTTTTATGCTCAATTCATTTAATAGTTGCAATTATTGGTTGAGTAAGAATCCATTTTGAGGTCTTTGATGATTATCTAAGTGTTGTTTATTTTTCCTTGTTTATTTTGTGGTAGCACTTCTTAAGTAGTAATTATTAAATTCAAATTATTAATTTATTAAAAAAATCAATTAATGTATTCTAAATTGAAAAAGGCTGTTTTATTGTTGGCTGATGGACATTTTTTTGTTGGAAAATCTTTTGGAAAGGTTGGTACTGTATCCGGAGAAATTTGTTTTAATACGGGAATGACCGGGTATCAGGAAGTTTTTACAGATCCTAGTTATACCGGTCAGGTTTTGATTATGAATAATGTTCATATTGGAAACTATGGGGTGAAGGATACTGATGTTGAAAGTAGTACCGTTAAAATAAATGGCTTGATAGGTCGAAATCTTGAAAGTGAATTTAGCCGTTTTCAAGCAAATGGAAATCTAGCTACTTATTTGATTGATAATAATATTGTTGCGATTGATGATATTGATACACGTTCTTTGGTTTCTTACATCAGGTCACAAGGGGCGATGAATTGTGTTATATCTTCCGAAATATTCGATATTCCTAGCTTAGAGGCTATCCTGAATAAGACACCTGATATGGATGGTCTTGAATTAGCTAGTACTGTAAGTACTAAAGAGGAATATGAGTTAGGCAATAAGGATGCGGCTATTAAGGTTGGTGTACTAGATTTTGGCGTTAAGAATAATATTTTACAATGTCTTGTGGATAGAGGGGTTCATCTTCGTGTTTTCCCTGCAAAGACACCTATAGAGCGTTTGAAGGAGTTTAATTTTTCTGGTTATTTCATTTCTAATGGTCCCGGAGATCCTGCTTCTATGCCTTATGCAATTTCAACGGTAAAGGGTATTCTAAATGAAAATAAGCCTGTTTTTGGCATTTGTTTGGGACATCAATTGTTGGCTTTAGCCAATGATATCCCTACTTACAAAATGCATCATGGTCATAGAGGTTTAAATCATCCGGTTAAGAATATCATTTCAGGGCAATGCGAAATCACTACTCAAAATCATGGTTTTGGTGTTGATGCAGTTTCTGTACAAAATCATAGCAATGTAGAAGTGACTCATTTAAATTTGAATGATGGAAGTATTGAGGGGATTAGATTAAAAGATAGGCCTGCTTTTAGTGTTCAGTATCATCCTGAAGCTACACCCGGTCCTCATGATAGTCGCTATTTATTTGATAACTTTGTTGCAATGATGCAATAGATACTTTCCTCTTATAAATTCACTATAAAAAAGAATGCTGTCCCAAATTTGGAACAGCATTCTTTTTTATATACAATCTATCATTACTCTATGTCAACTAATGATAAGTTACTTTCAATTGGGTAATAGATTTCTTGTTGTTCATTGTTTGATTCCCTAAAAAATATTAGTTCGTCAGGGCTATAAATAAGTTCCGCACCTAATTCCGATACAACATTTCTGTTCTCTGCACTTGAATCGGTACGCATCAATTGTACTAATAAATTACGGTAAGGTAGTATGCTTCCGATGATAAAATGAATATTGTAAAAGTGTGCATTCTGTAATAGTTCTCTAAATTGTTTGATTAATCTTTTATTGGAGAGCTTAGGATAAAATTGCCACATGTCGTCTATCCAAATGATTGTTTTTCTGTTATTTAAAATATTACTTTTCTGTTGTTTTCTCACATCCTTATTGATAGAGGAGAAAAGTTCTTTTTTGTTTTTAATCGAACCAAATTCAGGACTATTATAGACATACGATTCGGTGTAAACGTAATTATTTAAATTAATCAGATTGGCATCTTTGCAGACCATTAAAATTCTGCCTATGTCTGTATAACCAAATTGGGTAAGTTGTTCAAGAATTTCTTTGATTTGCTGATCTTCTAAATAAGAAACAAATAGATTGCCCAAATCAGACAAGTCTTTGCTTATCTGATTTCCACTACTATCCATGCCAATGATTAATTTCAACATCTAATTTGTTTCTGTCGCAAAAGTAATGCGGTTTGGTTGTAATTCCTTTTCTACTTTGTACAAAATAAAAATACGATATTCCTTATAAATTAGGTGTTACACCTATTAATGTATACAACTAGTTTCAACTCCTGTACTTAGCAGCCCTACATATTTGCCATATTTTAAGGCATAATGAATGAAATAGAGTTTACCGGGAGTCAACTCTGTAACAGATTTTTTTTCTTGACCCATCTATTGCGATAATGATTGTATTTATATTAATACCAGGAATTATTATGTTGCCAGAATGGTCAATTGTAACGTTTGTAGGTAAAGGAATGGCTGCACTCATCAAATTGAGCACTTTTACAAGGTCATTAACATAGATGTCTCTAATTTTTGTAAAACTTATTTTTATCATCTTCATTTTAACTTATTTTTTTGTTCCTACTCAGGAGCTTTTACCACAAGGGAATCAAAGAAAAAGCAAGGGTCAAAATGTTTTCTAATCAAATTTAACCCGATTAAGCAAGTATAAATACTCTAAGTCTTTGTGTTTTTTTGTGAAACCCATTCTGTTCTTAGTGTTAAAACCTCCTAAGTAGTAACTAATTTTTTGTTTAATATTTTAATTTAACTAATTCTATTCTTTATCAAACCTTTGTATTATATAGAGTAATAATCAAAAAGATAGAAGTATTAATAAAACTGCGAGTGTTATTGCAAATAATGCGAGCGATGTTTTCATTACTGCGAGCATTTTTGCCAATACTTATCTGTATTTTTTAAATAGGAGAGAAGTGTTGCAATAATTGCTAGCAGTATCATTAATACTTATCTCAATTTCTCAATTTTTGCGAGCAGTATTACGAATACTGCTCGCATTATTGTCGATTCCGATAGAATTATGGCACAAGCGCATCATTAAGTTATCTTAATGAATGACAATGCCTTCTTAATTGCTGATTATGTGCTTTTGATGTATATTAATTATTCAAAAGCGTCCTTAAAATTGGGGTGTATAAAAGTTTT
>CANCPA010000007.1 GCA_947379895.1 Chitinophagaceae bacterium
ACTCTTTCCAGAAGCATGTCTCCAAGTCAATGTATTTGACGAAGGTGTGGATGATGATACATAAATTAGCAAGGGAGTGGTAGGTACAGGGAAAGAATCAATATTACTACTTAGATATACTACTGCTGTAGAAGACGGATTGATTGTAACATTTCCATTAATAGTTTGAGCAGAAACGAGTTCGGTTGCAGCTGTAAATCCATGTGGAACATTCAGCGTAAAGTTTTTCTGACGACTACAATTCATGCCTATCAAGAACTTTCCGAAACGAAATGAGTATGCATCACACTTACCCACAAAGGCACCTAATGATGAACTTGAATTCATCCCTGAAGGAAATAACATTAAACCATTTGCCGCAATTGGCAATTTTTCATTGGCATAGGCATTTGTCGGATTATCGGGTGGCGCATATTCTGTTGCACCCATCCCATCTACATAATTGAGACGGATTACATATTGACCGCTATAGGTAAAAATGGGATTCGTTTCCAAAACACCATATTGGTCATGGTCGGCCACACTATAATGAAAGCGAGCAATGCCATTGACTGCACTTTGCGACTTTGATTGCCAATAAGGTTCCACCCACAACCTTTCATTGTTTTTCTTGATTGCGAGGATACCCGACTCTTCATCCGACCAAACAAAATCGGGTTGTCCTTCGGTCATTGGCAAGCGTTTTCCATTGTCATACGCATTCGTGATAGTATTATATTCATCAAAGGCATCTAAGCCAGGCACTGTTGCAGCATAACTTGTAGTTAATTGACTGAAAAACCAATTATCATTCAAAGCCTGTTTAGCATAAGCAATTATAGTACTATCCAACGTAGTGGCCGCAACCTGCAATAAACCAAAGTTTCCTGACCGGTCGCCATAAGCAATTTCATTACCAAAATCACCATCCACTTCTGCCCGTCCACGCCATGCCAATAACCCGATACCTTCCATTCCATTGTAATAACTACTTCCATTTACCTGTACGGCAGGTCGTCGGAAGGGAGCCCTTGCTTTTAGCATCTTTATTGCTTGTTGCCGAAACTTTTCACTGCCTGTCAACTTATAAAACAATGCCGCATGTTGTTGCATTTCTCCATAAGACAAGCCTACATAGCCAAACTCCCTAGACAATCCTTTTTGAGTTACTTCGTAATAATTGGAAGACGCAGAAAGAGAACTAGTACCCGACCCTATTATATCCGAACCAAGCCATGGAGAGAGTCCAATACTTTCCATTAAATACCGTTGAGCGAGAGGTTCTGCCATTGCCCTATTATCGCCGAGCGCCAACAATGCCTTATTTGCCTTATAGATATTTGCATTTGCCAACAGGCATTGATTGGTAATAAACCGACCATCCCGATAGGTCCTTCCAGAATCCCGACTACCTACCAACATGTCACCCCACGCTTTTCGCCTAGTCATATAACCAATACCCGAACCATAATTTATCTGTACATCAAGAGAACTAGCCAACTGATTCCGCAACAGATAAATGGCATATCCCAAGTATCCGTATCGCCCACCCCAACCTTCATTTCCTCCACCAAAAACGGCAGTGTTATCATTGTAATATTCAGTAGCAAAGGCATCTATCACGGCAATGACCTTGTTTACTACATTTATATTCTGATAGCCTGCCATATTCTTTATGCTGTATGACTTTGCTAAATATTCAACATTCTCGGTGCCAAAGTTGGTTACGTTAGCAGCTTTACTCAACATGTTATTGATGGTACTGTTTACTGCATTATAGTAAGTACCTCCTACATTCATCACCGAAACAGTTGGAGATGGATTCGTGGTGGTGGCAGGTGCGGTTCCTTGTGTTTCTGAACTTACATCCAAGAAAGGCGAAATATGTGTATAAGCCTTATAGAAAGCCCTAGAGGGCTGTGTCATATAGAATTGATAGTTGCCATTTGGAGGGCCTCCATTACCCAATCCATACAATCGTCCTGTAGATATTATTTGCAGGGTAATCGAAGTCTTACCTCTAGTCATAGACAAAGGAAGTAAGGTAGTGGAATAAACAAACCTTCCTGGCAGGGCAGGCTTGTCAATCATGATTCCCATTGGCGTGTAATCTCCTTCGTGGCGATAGCCAACTTGATAAGTGACTCCATTCTGCACAACATATAAGTATAGTCTTCCAAAAGCAGCGGTTGAACCAAAATCTCCTCCCCACATCTTTAAAGAAACATAATTCCGATTGACAGAATCGACAGTCATAGTAAAAGTTACATTTCCACCATAAATGTTTGGGGTTGCAGGAGCAAGTGCTTGACGGGCAGGTTGCCCTAGGTTACCCGTAATGATTTGGGTGTTGCTTTGAATGAATGAATGATTCGACTCGGAAGATGTATTGCCAAAAGTAATGGTGTCTTTTATTTGTGCATGGATAATGCCTGTAATAAAAAGCAAAGAAATCAGTAAATATAAATGGAGGATGTTTTTCTTCATATATAAATTAGCCTAACAAAAGGTGGCAATTAAAATTAGATAAATACAACGGTATATGTCTTATTTGAAAGAATGGAATAATTTTATCTATTATCAAACTAACATTAAATTAAAACACTGAACCGAATAAGCAAATTAATAAGTGACAAAGTTAAATTAACCTGATGTGGGAGAAGGGTGGGAAAATGTCCAATTAAAGGGGGCAAACAGGTCAATAATGATAATTAGCGTTTAAAATCCTTATAATGTAGTTACGCTAAAGTAACATATTATGGCTTTTGTGAAAAAGCTCTTGCTATGTATTAAAAATAAAACATAGAAGATATAGTTGAGATTATTTACAGAAGAAACTAACTTTTAGTGTAAGTATTAGCATCGTATTTAAGTACAAATTCAAGTAGTTCGGGAAAAAATATATTGTAGCAAGTATTTAGTATTTCGTAGTGACTTTCGAACAATTGAAAACACTTATCAGAGGAAGTCAGGTAAGTTGCACGCCTTGAAAGACTTTCAAAACTATTTTTAATTCCTTCTCTATATTTATAATTAAATAACCAATTATGATGCTTCATAGATGGAAACCTCATTTTAAATCCTTCGGGAAAACAAGGTTCAAACTTTTCAAGAATAGCATAAGTTTCTTCTGCAAAATGTGCTAAAGAATGATTCTGATTAAAAATGCTAGTATCGTTAGCTAGAAAATGATCAAATGCAATATCAATAAATGCGCCCGAATAGGCCCCTACGGCCGGCTTTAGATATTGACTAGCTTCCTTTGTGGTTAAATGGCTATCCGTGAAAATATCTATTGCCCGATGTAATCGTATTCCTTTTTGAATGGCTAGAGAATAATCAAATTGCTTTTTCCCTTTTATATAGTCACTTATAATATTGCCAACTAATACCTCTGGCTGACTAAAAGAAAGGTATGCATGGGCAAGATAGTTCATGATTAAAATATAATTGGTGAGTAAGTATGTTATAATTTGCAGGTTATAATTGAATGGTTTTACGTATTAATTATTCCTTTTTCAATTAAGCGATTGGATCCTTATATATTACTACCATAATCTTATTTACTCTCACTAAATAAAAAACAAGTGTGATGAATGAAATAAAAAATTTGCATTCATCACACTAAAGGAAGTTATACGTTAACAAGTACCTTCAAATCCTTACATTCAAATAATTTTCAATGATGGCTATTTGCTTAAATAGTCATCATTTCCTTTTCCTTTGAAGCGAGGTGCTTTTCCACCAACAAAATAAACTTATCTGTTAAATCCTGAATTTCTTTTTCAGATCCTTTTGCGATGTCTTCACTGAGTCCGTCCTTTTGCAATTTCTTTATTTGCTCAATTCCATCACGGCGAATATTACGAATAGCCACTTTGGCTTGTTCTCCTTCCCCACTTGCTTTTTTAAACAATTCCTTACGCCTTTCTTCTGTAAGTGGGGGCATAAATAAACGAATTTGCACACCGTCATTTTGAGGAGTAACGCCAATATTCGCACCCATAATTGCGCGATCTATTTGTGCAAGCATTTTCTTCTCCCAAGGTTGAATTGTTAGGGTTCTAGCATCTTGAACAGTAACGTTTGCCACTTGATTAATTGGTGTGGGTGCATCATAATACTCAACTGTAATACCATCTAACATAGTAGGGCTCACTTTACCTGCACGAATCTTTGTCAATTCGGACTCCAAGTGATTAATTGCCTTTTTCATACTATCCTCTGTATCTTCCAATATAAAATCTAAATCTTCTTGCATAATATTATGTATTATTTTTCCGTGGCGAAAATAAGGAATGAAACGTAACAATATTTAATCAGTACCCAATATTGAAATAGATATTTCTCCTCTGTTTCTAATTAAAACAAATCTCAGCCTTCTCGTTTTAATTACACTCAACAATTATATATCCTCTCAATATTGACTTAAATTAAATTTTTGTTTCTAGCGTTTTTAATGATTTCCTGATTATTTCCACACATTCTATTATTTGTTCCTTAGTGATACAAAGAGGTGGCGCAAAACGAATTTTATCTCCGTGAGTGGGTTTTGCTAACAAGCCATTATCACGTAATGCCAAACATAAATCCCATGAAGCATCTGGATTTTCATGTCCAATTACAATTGCATTTAATAATCCTTTACCCCTAATTGACTTTATTAAAGGAGAATTTAGTTTTGCTAGTTCTTCTCTTAGAAGTACACCTAAAGTTTCGGCATTTTCAGCCATTTTCTCGTCCTTCAATACATTCAAAGAAGCAATAGCCACTGCACAAGCGAGTGGATTACCTCCATAAGTACTTCCATGTTCGCCGGGCTTTATTGTTAGCATAATTTCATCGTCAGCTAAAATTGCTGCAACTGGCATTGTTCCTCCACTTAATGCTTTGCCCAAAATCAAAATATCAGGACGCACATTCTCATGGTCACATGCCAACAATTTACCTGTACGACAAAGACCTGTTTGAATTTCATCAGCAATAAACAAGACATTGTATTTATCACATAATTCCCTTACAGTTTTCAAATACCCTTCTACAGGAATTACAACCCCTGCTTCTCCTTGAATAGGTTCTACCATGAAAGCAGCAACATTTGTATCCTGAAACGCCTTTTCTAAGGCAATAGTATCATCATAAGGGACAGTTTCAAAACCTGGCATAAATGGACCAAAGTTTTTAAAACTACTTGGGTCAGTAGATGCTGAAATCGCAGCTAATGTTCTACCCCAAAAGTTTCCTTCAGCAAAAATAATCTTCGCCTTATTTTCAGGAACACCTTTTACTACATATGCCCATCTTCTAGCTAACTTAATAGCAGTTTCTCCTCCTTCGACGCCTGTATTCATAGGCAATACTTTATCATATCCAAAATATTCAGTAATGAATTTTTCATATTCCCCTAGTATATTATTATGAAAAGCCCGTGAAGTAAGAGTAAGTTTTTGTGCTTGTTTAATAAGTGCCTCGATGATTAAGGGATGACAATGCCCTTGATTGACTGCAGAATAACCACTCAGGAAATCGAAATATTTTTTCCCATCAACATCAGTCAGATAAACTCCTTTACCTTCCTTTAAAACTACTGGAAGTGGATGATAATTGTGTGCACCGTAATGTTCTTCTAATTCTAAATAGTGAGTACCAAGCTCAGATAAATTGTGTATCGACATTATTTTTATTAATAATTTTTAATGCTTTAAAGCCAATAAGATTCCAAACCCTGAAAGAGTAACAAAAATTATAAAGCAAAAGCTTGTTGAAATAAAAAACTTAGAATGTTGTTTCAATAATATACGCTTCAATTTTAAATATAAAAAGTATAAATTGAACAACGCTTTTTGAAAGATTTCTAACTAATATCTAAAGGAATAAGACATCAATCAAATAATATTATATATAACTTTTCGGATGATCGAGAAAGTCTAAATTGCCAAGAAGAAACTTCATATTAGTGTAATTCGGGTGCAATATAATTGATTGTTATTAAAAACTTAATAAAGTAATCAAATTCAAATCAATTGGTTGTTCTGATAATAATCTGATTAAACGAATAAGAAACAATAAAAGGTTCATTTAAAAAAACATTTAATTAATGGTGAAGTATTTCATGCCCCATCTTATCTCTTTTTGTTTCAAGATACCTTTCATTAAATTGGTTAGGTACAATTTCGATAGGAACTATTTCAACAATTTCTAATCCATAACCTTTCAAAGCAGCCCTTTTCTTTGGGTTATTGCTCATCAATTTCAACTTTGCAGCGCCAAGCTTCTTTAACATTTGCGCACCCACACCATAATCCCTTTCATCCATAGCAAAGCCAAGATGCAAGTTAGCTTCTACTGTATCCATGCCCTCTTCCTGTAATTTATAGGCTTTTAATTTATTCAAGAGTCCTATACCTCTCCCTTCCTGATTCATATAAAGGATGATACCCTTTCCTTCGGCTTCAATCATTCTCATCGCTTTATGCAATTGTTCGCCACAATCACATCTAAAACTTGCCAAAATATCTCCTGTAAAACAACTGCTATGAACACGAGTCAAAACAGGTTCATTTTCATCCCACTCCCCTTTTATCATCGCCAAATGTTCAGCTGAACTATCTTTATCTTTAAAAGCAACCAATTTAAAGTGACCATACTTTGTTGGCATATCAACTCTTACTACTTCCTCAACTAAGCAATCAATCTCTAAGCGATAAGCGATAAGATCTTTAATTGAAATTATTTTCAAATCTAATCTTTTTGCAATCTTAGTTAGTGCCGGAAGTCGAGCCATTGTACCATCTTCATTCATTACTTCTACAAGCACTCCTGCAGGTTCCAATCCGGCTAATCTAGCTAAGTCTACAGTAGCTTCAGTATGTCCGGTACGCCTTAGTACTCCTCCTTTTTTTGCTATCAAAGGGAATATATGTCCCGGTCTACCTAAATCCGAGGGCGATGTGGAGGGGGCAATCAAAGCTTTTATTGTTTTTGAACGGTCTTGTGCAGAAATGCCTGTGGTAGTGTCAGGGGCAATCAAATCAACAGAAACTGTAAACGCCGTTTCATGTAAGGAAGTATTCGAACTTACCATTGGTGACAATTGTAATTCTTTACACCGTTCTTCAGTAAGGGCTACACAAATCAACCCCCTACCCTCTTTGGCCATAAAATTTATGGCTTCTGGTGTTGCAAAATGAGCAGCCATCACAAAATCGCCTTCATTTTCTCTATCCTCATCATCCACAACAATAATCATTTCGCCACGCTTTATTGCTGCTATTCCATCCTCAATTGTATTTAACATGCCATCATTTTTTTGCAAAAGTAAGCCTGAGGCACTTACATAGTCGAATTAAAGTGCATCAATTCCACTATTCGTTATAATATTACTTGCTTTTTTAACTAAACCTTAGTTAAGCAATAACAAAACCAATTAAGAAACATTACAATATTTAAATTGGCTTATTATATAAAAATATATTGCCTAAACGTTTAAAGTGATATATTCTATCTGTACATTCGCAACCGCATTTTTGCATTCACATTATTAATTATCAGCTTAATGACAAATGCTTTCTCATTAATAAATAGAAAAAATAACTTACAGAAATTAAATATTACCAAATTAACTTTCTGCTTAGCTCTCATCACTACCACTTCATTTGGGCAATATATTGGACAACATAAGGATGTTGTGACAGTTCAAACAAAAATTGAAGCGAAGGCTAGTAGTTTCGATTTGAGTGATGTTCGTTTATTGCCTAGTCGATTCAAAGACAATGCAGATAGAGAAGGGGCGTGGATGCTTTCTTTACCTGTAGAAAGGCTGATGCAAAGCTTTAAAGTAAATGCAGGCATGTTGACCGACAATAAGAAAAACGTTCGCAAAATGCCTATTCCCCTCGGAGGATGGGAGGGTTTGGATATGGAATTGAGGGGACATAGTATTGGACACTTATTATCCGGACTATCGTTGCAATATGCTTCAACAGGTGATGAGGCTTTCAAGAAAAAGAGTGACAGTATTGTTAATGTATTGGCACAAGTGCAACAAGTATTGAATCAGGATGGCTACCTAAGTGCATTCCCACAAAATTATATTGACAGGAATATTGCAGGTACTGGTGTTTGGGCACCGTGGTATACCCTGCATAAAATATTGGCAGGATTGACAGATGTTTATTGGCAAACTGGGAATAAACAAGCATTGGATGTGGTGAACAAAATGGCAGGATGGACTTTTAAAAAGATAGGTACGCTGCCTAATGATGTATTAGCTAGGATGCTGCGGAATGAATTTGGAGGTATGAACGATGCCTTTTATAACCTTTATTCTATTACTGGAAATCCTGACCATTTGAAACTAGCTCAACTATTTTATCATCATGCAGCATTAGACCCGTTACTTAGAAAAAAAGATACTTTAGATAAAGCACATGCTAATACCATTATTCCAAAAGTGGTAGGCGAGGCAAGGTCTTATGAATTGGGTGGGGATGAAAAGGATAAAGAAATTGCAACCTTCTTTTGGAATACAATCATTAAAGACCATACCTATGTAAATGGTAGTAATAGTGATAAAGAACATCTGTTTAAGGATGGAAAAATATCTGAACATCTCACAGGTAATACAGGTGAAACATGTAATACCTATAATATGCTAAAACTCACCAAGCATTTATTTACCTGGAATGCCGAAGAAAAGTATGCAGACTATTATGAACAAGCTTTATATAATCATATTCTCGGTCAACAAGATCCAAAGACGGGCATGGTATGTTATTTTACCCCATTGCAATCGGGTTCTTATAGACTCTATAGTACGCCTGACCAATCATTTTGGTGTTGTGTGGGAAGTGGGTTTGAGAGTCATTCAAAGTTTGGTGAATCCATCTATTTTCATGATGACAAAGGAATTTATATCAACCTGTTTATTCCTTCGGAGTTAAATTGGAATGCAAAGTCTTTTAAGGTAAAACAAGAGACGCAATACCCCGAAGAGGCAAGCACTAAATTTACCATTGAAACTACTAATAAAGAAAATGTAGTCTTGCATATCCGTTATCCTTCATGGGCTACGAATGGGGCAATCGTATTGGTAAATGGAAAGAAACAGAACATTAAACAATCAGCAGGTAGTTATATTACAATAGATAGAAAATGGATTACGGGAGATAAGGTTGAGGTTACTTATCCTATGTCATTGAGGGTTATTTCTACGAATGATAATGCAAAAATTGCAGCAATTACTTATGGACCAATTGTATTAGCTGCACCGATGGGAACAGAGGGCATGACAGGCACAAGGCCTTATCATGACGCTCAAGACCCTTATGAATATTATGGTTTCGACTACCATATTCCTAATAACTTTCTACACTCAATAGATACAAAGGGTAAGGATTTGACATCAATGATTCATCCTGTAGAAGGGAAAAAGCTAACTTTTTCGATTGATGGAACGCCTATTATCTTAGTTCCTTTTTATAATCTTCATCGAGAAAGATATGTAGTGTATTGGGACTTGAAATAGAGATAAAATATGAGTATGTGACTATATAAAAAAGTGAGCCCCTCTGCACAATCAGATGGGCTCACTTTTATTTATAACAATTTTCAAATAAAATATTAATTATTCAATAGACTTTTTACTTTCTCAATCACACTTGAAAGATTACTTGCATCTTGTCCGCCAGCAGTAGCTAATAGCTTTTGACCACCGCCACCACCTTTGATTAGAGGGGCAACAATTTCTTTAATTATCTTTTGAGCATCTAATCCTTTACTCGCATTGATTCCTTCATCAATACCAATTGCAACAGATGCTTTTCCTTCAATGTTTGCAGTTAATACAACTACTAAATTATTGATATCTGTTTTCAAGTCGTTTGCCAATTTCTTTAATGAATCACCATTACTTACTTCTACTGAACAGCCAATAAAAGAAATGCCATTGATAGTTTGAACCGTTTGTGCCAATTCTTTTTTTGTAATTGTCAATTGTTTGGCTTCAAAGCTTTCTATCTTCTTGCGTAGCTCATTATTTTCTGCCAACAGATTTTCCAATGCCTTTACAATATCCTTTGGATTCTTTAAAGTACTCTTCACTGTACTTAAAATAGTGGATTCCTCCTTTGCCAAAGCCTCGGCTATAGCACCACTAACCGCTTCAATACGACGGACACCCGCGGCAACTGCTGTCTCGTGTTTTATTCTGAATGAACCTAATTGCCCCGTATACCCTACATGTGTTCCTCCACAAAGTTCTATCGAATAATTTGCATCCATGATAACTACTCGCACGATATCTCCATACTTTTCTCCAAACAAAGCCATTGCACCCAACTTTACCGCTTCGTCCTTATTCATTTCCTTGATGACAACAGGCACATTCTCCCTTATCTTATCATTTACAATTGCCTCAATATTATCAATCTCTTCATCAGTCACTTTAGCAAAATGAGAGAAATCGAAGCGTAGTTGCTCTTCATTTACCAAACTACCTTTCTGTGCAACATGCGTTCCTAAAACAGATCTTAATGCGGCATGTAGTAAGTGTGTGGCACTATGATGAATAGAAGTTGCAGCCCTGAGATGAGAATAAACTTTTGCTACAACAGGGGCATCAATATTTTCGGGTAATACATCTGTAAAATGAATGGTAAGGTTATTTTCCTTCTTTGTATCATTTACAATAATATGTTCTCCATCAAAGTTCAGTGTTCCCTTATCGCCCACTTGACCACCACTCTCGGCATAAAAGGGAGTTTCTGCCAATACAATCTGAAATCCTTCCTTCCCTTTTGCTTTTACCTTTCTATATTTAATGACACTCGTTACAGAATCCAAATCATTGTAACCTACAAACTTTGAGGTTGCATTTTCTTGTAGGTTAATCCAATCTTCCGTATCAACAACTGCAGCGGCACGAGAACGGGTCTTTTGCTTTTGCATTTCTACAGCAAAACCAGTTTCGTCAACTTTTAAACCTTTTTCTGATGCTACTAGGATCGTTAAGTCTAATGGAAAACCAAAAGTATCATAGAGTTTAAAGGCTTCTTCTCCAGAAATATCAGCAATAGCTTCATTTAACATGGAAAGGCCTTTATCAACAGTTCTTAAAAATGCATCTTCCTCTTCTTTAACCACCTTTCCAACAAAATCTAATTGACTCGTTAATTCAGGGAAAACAGTTTCGAATTGCTTAGCCAAAGTGGGCAACAGTTGAAATAATAGCGGTTGTTTATAATCTAAATAGGAATAATAATAGCGCACAGCCCTGCGAAGGATACGACGGATTACATAGCCTGCACCATTGTTACTAGGCAATTGTCCGTCGGCAATTGTGAAGGAAATAGCACGGATATGATCGGCTAACACTCTAAATGCAATTGCTTGTTTGCTATCTCCAAAGTCATATTGTTTACCTGTGATTTGTTCAATCACCGCAATAGTTCCTGTAAATACATCGGTATCATAATTAGAAGTCTTCTTTTGAATTACTCTAACCAAACGTTCGAAGCCCATTCCTGTATCCACATGTTGAGCGGGTAATAATTGTAAGGAACCATCCTTCAAACGATTGAACTGCATGAATACATTGTTCCAAATCTCAATGACTTGAGGGTGGTCATTATTTACCAATGTTTTTCCATCTACTAGTTTCCTTTCTTCATCGGGACGGCAATCCACATGGATTTCGGTACAAGGACCACAAGGGCCAGTATCTCCCATTTCCCAAAAATTATCTTTCTTATTTCCCAATAAAATTCTATCTTCTTTAATCACTTTCTTCCATTCGTTATAGGCTTCTTCATCTTTAGGCAAGCCTTCTTTTTCATCTCCTTGAAAGATTGTCACATACAAACGGTCTTTATCTAGCTTGAATACTTCGGTTAATAATTCCCAACTCCAAGCAATTGCTTCTACTTTAAAGTAGTCACCGAAACTCCAATTGCCCAACATTTCAAACATGGTATGATGGTAAGTATCAACGCCCACTTCCTCAAGGTCATTATGCTTACCACTTACCCGCAAACACTTTTGCGTATCGGCAATACGGTTGTGAACGGGCACTCCATTTCCCAAAAAAAGGTCTTTAAATTGGTTCATCCCTGCGTTAGTAAATAATAATGTCGGGTCGTTTTTTATTACTATCGGGGCAGAAGGAACTATCTGATGTTGTTTACTTTTGAAGAAGTCTAAGTACTGTTGACGAATCTCTGCGCTTGTCATTATTTAAGCCTGTTTATTTTAAATTATAAGTAAGTGAGTAAAAAAAAATATCTTTGACGGCTGCGAAGGTAATTGTCTGAACTTAAACTTAGATAGTTGTTATAAAAGTTGTAGGAAATAGGTAATAAGTTGTAGGTGTTAGGTAATAGGTTTAGGGTTTAAGGTTTAAGGTTTAAGGTTTAAGGTTTAGGGTTTAAGGTTTAAGGTTTAGGGTGTAGGGTTTAGGGTTTAGGGTGTAGGGTGTAAGGTGTAAAGTTTATGGTGAGAGTGTGAGGAGTGAGAAGATTAAAAGAAATGGGGTTAGACCCAAAAGTTACGAGATTATCACTTAATAGTATGGGGTAGTACTAAAATTATGAGGTTAGAATATTAAGAAATGAGGTACGAACTTAAAGAAAAGTGGTTAGCACTTAAAGAAAAGAGATTGAACCCTTAAGAAATGGGGTACGAACTTAAAGAAATGAGGTTGGAATCTTACGAAATGCGGTTGAAACCTTTAGAAATGGGGTACGAACTTAAAGAAAAGTGGTTAGCACTTAAAGAAATGCGGTTGGTATTTAAAGAAAAGTGGTTAACACTTAAAGAAATGAGGTCTATAAATGGAGAAATTGATACAAGTAGATTGAAATTAGACACTTTTCAAATCAACTCGTAGTCGGCTTTGAAGTTTAAGAAAATTAGTTTTAAGTTAAATCCGTTTAGGTCATAATATATTTGCCTTCATAATTTATAGTTGTTCATCATTAGAAATTAGGGAAATGTTTAAACAGCAAAGAGGCTATTAACTTTTAGCTGGAAAGTTTGAAAAAGAGAATTTGAATTAATTGTTGAAAATATTTATAGTTTACATAAATCAGACAGCGATAGAATAAAAAAGGAGAATGAAAAAAATAAAATATTTCTACAATACAAACACCCTTCGGTTCGAGAAGATTGAAGTACCATTTCGGGTACGTATGTTAAGAATATTTGGGTTTGTTGCCGCTTCGTTGGTGACAGCATTTATTATCGTAAATATCATTTATCGCTATTTCCCTTCGGCAAATGAAAAGCAATTGATGCAACAAAATCATTCCTTAAAAGACGATTATACGGTATTGCAGGATAGGGTTTTACAGTTGCAGATGCAAATGGAAGAATTGGAAAACAGAGATAACACAGTATACCGAGCCATTTTTGAGGCAGTTCCTATTCCTGATAGTGTTCGGGTTAAGAAGATGGAGAAATCGAAAGAGGTATCGCTTGTTTCGGGGTTGAGTGAAAATGAATTGATAAAAGGTATTAAGGATCAGTTGAATAATTTGTCACTCCGTTCGGCATATATGGATAAGAGTTACAATGAGATAGCCGGTATGGTTAAAAATAAAGAAAAACTATTGTTGGCAATTCCTGCTATTCAACCTGTAAGCAACAAAGATTTAAGTAAGATAGCAAGTGGATTTGGCAATCGGATTGACCCTGTTTATAAAGTTAGAAAATTTCATGCAGGCTTAGATTTCACTGCTTCGCAAGGCACACCTATTTATGCCACAGCAGATGGCAGGGTTAAGGAATCTGGTTTTAACACGAGTGGATTTGGTAATCATGTGGTTATAAATCATGGCTATGGATATGAGACATTGTATGGACACATGGTGCGTGTGAAGGCGAGGGAAGGACAGACAGTTAAACGAGGTGAAGTGATTGGGTACGTAGGCAGTACTGGTAAGAGTACAGGACCACATTGCCATTATGAAGTACATCGAAACGGTCAGCCTGTAGATCCTGTTTACTATTTTTACAATGATATTGACCCTGCACAATTCGATAGGCTTTTGAAACAAGCCGCAAGTTCGAATCAAAGCTTTGACTAATTTAGTTATGAGTTATGAAATATGAGTTATGAGTGTTTTACATTTTACAGACTCAAACTTATTTCAAAACTTATAACTTAAAACTCAAAACTCATAACTCATAACTCTGAAAGATGGCTATTAAAAAGATTACAACGAGTACACTACAAAAGATGAAACTTAACGGAGAGAAAATCTCTATGCTTACTGCTTATGATTTTTCATTTGCTAGAATATTTGATGCTGCAGGTATCGATATTTTGTTAGTTGGCGATAGTGCAAGTAATGTGATGGCGGGGAATGAAACTACATTGCCAATTACTCTTGAACAAATGATTTATCATGCTCAGTGTGTGATGAAGGGGGTGAATAGGAGTTTTGTAGTTGTGGATCTTCCCTTTGGAAGTTATCAATCAAATTCGGAGATTGCCTTAGCATCATCTATTAGGATTATGAAAGAAACGGGGGCACATGCTATTAAATTGGAAGGGGGTGAGGAAGTAGCGGAGAGTATTAAAAGAATTGTAAGTGCAGGAATTCCTGTTATGGGGCACCTTGGATTAACCCCACAGAGTATTAATAAATTCGGTTCCTATATTGTAAGGGCGAAGGAAGATGCTGAGGCTGAAAAGCTAAAGAGGGATATTAAAATTATAGAAGAAGCAGGTTGTTTTAGTGTTGTTTTAGAAAAAATACCTGCCTTATTGGCTAAAGTAGTAACAGAATCGGTTCATATTCCTACGATTGGTATTGGTGCAGGAAAATATTGTGATGGTCAAGTACTTGTTATGCATGACATGTTGGGCATCAATAGCGAATTCAAACCCCGCTTTATAAGGCAATATCAAGAATTGGAGACGCTAATTTCGGGAGCTGCTAAAGAATATATTGCAAATGTAAAAAGCAATGACTTTCCAAGTGATGGCGAATCATATTAAGCTATTTTTGTTACAGGTTATAAGTTTTAGGTTACAAGTTGCTGGGTATTGGGTTTAAGGTTTAAGGTTTAAGGTTTAAGGTTTAAGGTTTAAGGTTTAAGGTTTAAGGATTAAGGATTAAGGTTTTGAGTTTTGTATATTCCTATTTATTTGCATTTTTAAGCAGTAAATATTCTATGAAATCACATTTCACCGATAATGCATTTCAGTCTACCATGATAATGAGTGTGTCAAATATTAAGAATTGTACATTTGAAAAAAAGTTTTAAATGACAGGCTCTAAAAACAAAAAATTATTAACAAGCATCGTTCATATAGCAGTATGGACATGTTTTTTGATGATACCATTCGTTTTTCAGCCACACTCACGCGAGTCGCCTTCCCCTATTGCAATTAGTAATCATTTCAGGGCAGTATTAATATCGAGTAGCCTCTTTCTGATTTTGTTTTACTATATAAATACGCTTTTTCTTATACCGCAATTTTTGTTTTCAAAAAAGTGGATTATATATATATCTAGCGTAGTGCTTTTATTCATTGCATTTTTGTATTTACCCGACTGGATAGCCTCTTTTTTTTCGGACCCTTTTAGTGAATCAAATCATAGATATTTTGAAGCAGAAAAATATAGAAAGCAATTTTCTGATTCATTTCCTCCCGGACCACATCGACCACGTTTTGGTGGTCCTAGAAAACACTTTCACTTCTTTCCGGGGTCATACCTGATATTTATTCTTGTATTTGCCATTAGTACATGCATTTCTTTAATACAACAATGGTTAAAGATTGAAGAAAATAAAAAGGAAATAGAACGTGATAAATTAAATACAGAACTTTCTTTTTTAAAGTCGCAGATTAATCCACACTTCTTTTTCAATACACTAAATAATATTTATTCACTTGCAGTAACGGGTAGTGAACATACAGCTTCTGCAATTTTGAAGCTTTCTTCAATTATGAGATATATCATTTCTGACACTCAGGTAGACTTTGTGCCGTTGGAAAACGAAGTTACTTTTATTAAAAATTTTATTGATTTACAATTGGTGAGGCTTACTGACAAGGTATCTGTAAATTTTACTATTGAGGGAGATATAGATTCGAAGATGATTGCTCCTTTAATATTTATTTGTTTTGTAGAGAATGCTTTTAAATATGGCGTTAGCACAAAGGAAAATTCAGTCATTACTTTTCAACTAAGAACAAGTAATAAAAAAATTATTTTTTCTTCGTCCAATAAAATTATAAAGACAGAAAACTTTAATAAAGAAGGTACTGGAATTGGGATTTCTAATGTAAAGAGAAGATTAGACTTGCTATACCCTGAAAGATATAATCTTAATATATTTGATACTGAAGATATTTTTTCAGTAAAACTTGAAATTTCATTATAATGATAACAGCAATTGCAATAGATGATGAGCCTTTGGCATTGAAACTTATTACTCAACATTGTGAAAAGATTGAGTTTCTGAACCTTAAAAAAGTTTTTACAAATCCCGATGAAGCATTAACCTATCTAAAAGAGAATAAGATTGATCTTATTTTTCTGGATATTCAAATGCCTGACATTAACGGATTACAGTTATACAAAAAGCTTTCGTCACCTGCTCCACAAGTTATATTCACAACTGCTTATAAAGACTTTGCAGTAGAAGGTTTTAATGTTGATGCCATTGACTATTTATTAAAACCCTTTGATTTTGACCGCTTTAATAAAGCGATTAATAAAGCGAAAGAATATATCGAGTTCCTTTCTATTCAAGAAGTTAGTCATAATGCTTTATTTGTCAAGGTCAATTATGAGATGTTGAAAATCAATCTGAAGGACATAGAATTTATTGAGGCGCTTGATGATTACATAAAAATCCATATAAAACCTATTCCAATATTAACACTAATGACATTAAAAAATGTATTGGAAAAATTACCCTCACAGGAATTTATCAGGATTCATCGCTCCTACATAGTTCCTATATCTAAGATTAAAAAGTTTTCGAAGAATAAGGTCATTATTGGAGGCAAGGAATTACCTGTTGGATCGAGTTATGGAGATATTTATGAATTATTGATGTCGAGGAATAATATTCTTTAATTGAAAGAAGAAGGCAGTTAGAATAGATTTCATGCAACTCACTTTTAGAATATATATTTAAAGTAAATTCAGGCTATTGATATTTAACCCACATTATCAAATTGTGTTATGATTCGTTTTGCATTTGACTTATCAAGTACGTTCAACCCAGATTACGCAATAGGACTCTATTACAATTCAGAACCACTTCAAACACGGCTTTTACTTGATTTGTTTGACTTCAACGTAATTTATTATGTCTTTCATTCAAAAAATCTGTATAAAAATTTGTCTTTTTTTATTTGTGAATTTCATAACGTGTCTATTGCGTAATCTGGGTTAAAGAAATGTTTTTTCCAGCTCTCAAAATATTTTTCATAAAAAAATGCTGATAATAACAAAATATCAACACAGCCACTATATTTGTAATGTCTTTTTGAACAAAAAAAATAAAATTGTAAATTGTGGGATACGAGAATAACGACAAGAAAATGGTAACTGCTTACAGTCAGAAAGTTAGGGCGGGAAAGAAGAGGACTTATTTCTTTGACATTAAGGAAACCCGTAACAACACTTATTCTTTAATCATTACAGAAAGTCGTAAGAGATTTGATGATAGAGGATTTGACAGGTCGAGTATTTATGTTTATCAGGAGGATATTAATAAATTTGTAAAGGGTTTAGAAGAAGCTGTTGTTTATATTAAAACAGAATTATTGCCTAACTATGATTTTGATGAGTATAGCAATGATTATGATGAACATGAGAATGTTGCTCCTACACAAACACCTGTAGTTACAACGGTACAGGAAGTAGAAGTTATTACAGAAAGAGTTGAGCCTACTATTGAAACAAAAGAGGAGGACAAGCCTGACAATCAAGCTCCTATTCATCATGAAGAAGTAGATAAGTGGTAATTAAATTTTAATCTACCGCTTTTAAAATAAAAAGGGATTAGCTAATTAATTAATTGGTTAATCCCTTTTTATTTTAGCTATTGATGGAATATTACAATGTACCAAGAAATAAGAGACACAAGGATTGAAAATGAAACAACAGGGAATTAATCACAACGTTAAGAAGTTTTCAGAAATCTGGGTACTCGCTTTAGTATATAAAAGCGCTTTACGATTAGTTATGATGCACCTAGAAAAATTACTGTTAGAACTACCCTAACGTAACCTCTAAAATAAGGAAATAGTCACCGGAACGACAGAAATTCACATTAATGCTGTTAAACCACCCTAATATAAAATGCGAAGGGTGCAGAAAAGTTTTTCGCTTAATGAGTTTCTTGGAGACACAAAACTCGGAAGTCTGCCTTGCGGCGAGTTCTCACGCAGCGAAAAAATTTTATGCAACAATGCGAAATACAATGAATTTATTAAAACTAATTACACTCTTAAGTGAAGGCACCCTAGATTTTTAGAGCGCATGATTTTATCCTTCAAAAATTTCAAGAAAATCAAATATCATTCTGTCAAATAAAGCCAAACAAATGAAAGTGCAGAACATTGAATCATGTAACCAAATTATGCTTTGTACCCAAAAAAAGGAGTTAAAATCTTTTGTATTATCAAATCCATACATTCCTTAAACCCAATAGTAAAAACATCTCGGAAAGAGTAATCTATATGTTTTTTTAATGCTACATATCCCACTAAGATACCTGTTAATAAAGTAATTGGAGAGGCAAAAGCAATACCATAAATACTCTTTGATATTGAAATTCCTACTAAATCGCTGACAACACAAGCAAAAAGCATGATTAAAACCTTATAAAAGTTCATTTTTGGCATATGAATGATATCGAGTGTAACACCGTTAAACCTATCAATTGGATAAAATATTGCCATCAACATAAAGAGTCTATATACATTTGGTGCCTCTGTATGAATGTATTTACCACCACCAAGCAAGCCAATTGCTAAATCGGCGAAGATGAACGCAAGGATTGCAATTGGAACAAAGACCCACGTAAGCATTCCTGAGTATTTTTTGAAAATTGCTGCCACCTTTCCCATGTCATTATTATTAAATGCTGCAGCCATTCCCGACATTCCGGTTCCAACAAAACTACGGAGTGGTATTTCAATGATTTCCATCAATCTAGTTGGTAAAGTATAAACTGCTACCGCTGCAGGACCAAGAAAAAAATTGAGAATGAACGTATTTGTACTACTCAATAAATTAGAGCTTAAATTAGTTGCTAGACTATACTTTCCAAAGTTGGCAATTTCGATGATGGATTTCCAACTACGATGAAAGAAAGTTTTATTTTTAGTTAGTCGAGCCGAATAAGCGGCGATACTAGTTAGACAATTGGTAAAGAAGTTAAAAAGCAAGAGGGTATGAAGGCTCATCTTGTTTAAATACATGAGTACAAGCACAATTAGAATCATTGAGCCACTGTTGATTAAACGAAGCCATAAAATGGGGATATAGCGCTCGTCGGCAACAAGAATCCAATATGCAATAGTGTATGGTAATGCACTAAATAAGGTGGGAGCAAACCAATGAATAGTAGCGATGGTGCTTGGATTAGCAAAATAACCAACAAAAGGCAAGAAACATAAATCTATTAAAGTGAGTAAAGCGGTTACAGCTATTGCAAGAAACCAAATTGAACCTAAGACCTCTCTAGCCCTTTCTTGACCGGTGCCACTGTAAAACTTTACAGTAGCAGTAGAGAGAAAACCGTTTCGAATAGCATCGGCTAATCCATACACAGTTAAAAAGAAAAACCAACTGCCTACTTGTACTTTATCAAGTGCTCGATAGATAAGTGACATCATCACAACACTAAATACTGATATGATGCCGTTTCCAACTAGTGCTAGAAAGTGTTTGTTTCGTAAAAGAGTTATATCCAAAATCCCCATTTGATTTAATTATGCAATCGCAAAGTAAATAAATAAAATAAATGCAATGATAAGTATTCATTTAAAGATAAATTCTTATAATTGCTTTTTTATTTTGTTTGATACCAATAAAGGCTTTTTTATTTTTGATTGTCTTGTTTAAATGTTATCAAAATTAACTCACTTATTAAATCAACATGTACACAGTATTATTAGCTTCTTTTTCAGATTTTTTCGACACGCCTGGCGAAGTGCCCTTTATGTACAAAAAAGCAGGATATAAAGTTGTAGTATTTTGTTGTGATACCTGTTGGCTTCGTTCTAATAGTTTTTTTGACGAATGGATTGATGTAAATAAGGACAAGGAAACATTTGCTAATTCACTGATTCAACTAATAAAAGAAAAAGGCAATCAATTTGACAAGGTGGTTTTACTAGATGATGAAACTATTAAATTGATGAATGAACACATTACAGATGAATCGTTGTTTGTAAAAATTATGCCGTTGAATAAAATTGAGAACAGAGGGATGCTTTCATCGAAGATTGGCATGAGTACTGTTTTTGAGAAGTATAATATTACGACACCTCGTTATCTCAATTTTGCAGAAGAAAATAATTTTGATATCATTGGTAGTAAATTGGATTTTCCTGTACTATTAAAGGTAGATTTTAGCTTTTCAGGAACTGGAATTAGAAAATGCGACGCCCCAAATGAATTAGAAGAAAAAATAAATGAATTGCACGATTCGAAAAATGTTGTTATTCAGGAGTTTATTGAGGGAGAAGATATTGGTGTAGAAGCATTGTTTTCGGATGGGGAGTTGATTTGTTATCAAGCTGCGAAAGTATTGTCGTATATGAATAATAAATTTTCGTTTACTACAAGAAGAACCTATTTCAGGAATGAAAAAATTGAGCAATCGTTACAACAACTTGGTCGAAGTGTAGGACTGAATAGTTTTGCAAGTATTGGTTACATATATCATAAAGAAAGAGATGCATATTATTTGATTGAAGTTGACCCGAGAACAAATTCTTGGATGCCTTACAGCCGGTTTACTAATCACAGTTTCATTGATGGGTTAAATCAAATTGCATTTGGCAACAACAATAAGTTAACAAGAAAAATAAAGGATGAAAATAGAGAAACAGAAATTGCAATTTTCGACAGAGATTTGCGTCGTTGCATGAAAACTAAGGATTTAAAAGGATTTATGAGATGGATATTTAACTATAAAGGTTATTGGCGATTTATTCCACTTTATGATAGAAAATATTTTTCAAGAATTATGAATAAGATGGTAGTTGATTTATTTAAGTTGAAGAAATAATTAGCTAAATAGGGATTAAAAACAGTGAAAACTAAGACGTTGGGGAGGTATATTGTGTTCTTTAAACTTATTGAGCCATTCTTCTCCTTTAGATTCATCTTTTTTTATTCCCTCTCCACTCAAATACATTTGTGCTAACAGATATTGTGCTTGCGGATGATTTTGCTTAGCGCCACTTTCAACAAGTTCAAAAGCCCTAGCATAGTTTCGGGCTACTCCCCGACCCTTTAAATATAGATATCCACAATAAAATTGTGCTTTAGCAAGACCTAACTCAGCAGATTTCTCATAATAACTAGCAGCCTTTTTGTAGTTATGGAAAACAGTTTCTTCCTCAAATGCCATTTCAAAGTACTTATCAGCACTTTTACCTCCTGAGAATAATTTGTTTAAAAAGTTCATGCTTGCTGGAATTAATTTAATGGGTTATTGTAAACTCAAACAACTATCCCTAAGTATTCGTCTTTTTCAAATAAGTTGAACGATAGATGATAAGTATTGTTATTTCGCTGCCTTTGTGTCGTAAAATATTGACAAACATAAACTATTAGCTTAAAAAAATCAACACATCACTCAAATTTCTAATTCGGGAAGTTGAATGCTCACAGAAGTTCCTTTTTCTATCACGCTATGCAGTGATACAGAACCTTGTAATATATCAGTATATCTTTTTACGATATGTAAACCGAGTCCTGTTCCTTGAATATTAACGGCATTACTTGCTCTGTAAAAACTGCTAAACAAATGTTCCTGATCTTGTTTTGAGATACCAATACCACTGTCTTTGATTGTAATATTCAAGGCGTCATTTTTTATGAAGACAGATAAAAGAATAATACCATCTTCTGGAGAGAACTTAATTGCATTACTCAATAGGTTAAGTAAAATATTTTTCAAGAGTCGCTTATCTGTTTTAAAAGTAGTGGAAATTGAACATTCCAGTTCAATAACCTGATCTTTCTTTTTTACAGCACTTATTTCATCTAAAATTTCTTCAATAAATTCTTTCACTTCAAATAATGTAATTTCAGCTTGAACACGGCCTTCTTCCAATTTTCCAAGTGAAAGAAAGTCTTCTAGAAGGTCGTTCAGATGCTTTACTGAATCTTTTATTTTCTTGATATGCTTATCTCTATTTGTTTGTTCTTCCTCTTTCTTATACCTACTCAAAAGAGAAGCTGAAGATAAAACCGTACTTAATGGGGTTCTAAATTCATGAGAAGCCATTGATACAAATCTAGATTTGATTTCGCTTAAATCTTTTTCTTTCTGAAGGGCTTCGCTAAGTTCCTGTTGTGAAATTTCTAATTGTTGCAAGGCTTCTTTTAATATAAGTGTACGCTGCTCAACTTTATCTTCTAATTCAGTATTGAGTTTTTTTATGGTAGCAGTTACTTGTTCTAGTTTATTTTTTTGTTCTAATAAGATCTCCTCTGATATTTTCCTTTGAGTAATATCCACAATGAAAGCTATTACAAAGAAATCATTTTTTTCTTTATAATGGCTGAGACTAACCTCCACGGGAATTTCGTTCCCTGACCTTGTAATTCCAAACAAATCCCTTCCTTTTCCCATTGTTCGATTAGAAGGCTTGTTATAAAAAGATTCTCTGTAATGACCGTGATTTGCATGTACCCGTTGAGGAATCAAAACTTCTATTGGCTGACCTATCAATTGAAATCTATCATACTCAAAAAGTCGCAAAACAGCAGGATTCGCCAAAACAATCTTTCCTTCTTTATTTGTAAGAATTATTCCTTCGGTAGCAAACTCAAATAATGCATTTAACTGACGCTCTTCCGATTCAACTGACTGATAAAGTTTTTTGATATATAAAACAGAAATACTAGTTACAATTACAATGACTATTGGAAATAAATGTTCGAGTATAATTTGTCCTTTTGAAGCAGTTTCATTTGGATAAAAGGCAGTGCCTATAATAAAAAAAACACTAATCCCCCCAAATATTTTAGTATAAATATCTTCCTTTACCAAAACGGTTAACATAATTGCGGTAATCAGACCACCATCAAGAAACCCTTGTGAGGGATTTAAGTATTGCAAAACAACACTTGACAATGTGAGTATTGAACAAAACAATACGACAATAAAAGTTTTTTCTTTAAACATTAAAGCAAAGTTTTGACCAAAGTAAGGAGTTTCTATTTATTATGTGAGAAAAAATATAAAAGATTTTAGTCTTGTCTATCCATATCTTTTACACACTATCAAAATTTTACTGATTCAAATTAATTGATATTTTATCAAATCTTTATACACACTTCTACTTTACATTTATTACAAATAGACCTAAAGCTTACTTTTGTCGACATGGCATCGGAAAATATTTTAGTTGATCTAAAGAATAAAATCTATAAACCTGTTTATTGGTTAGAAGGTGAGGAGTCTTATTTTATTGATGAAATTATAAATTATGCTGAAAACAAGATACTTTCAGAAAGTGAAGCAAGTTTTAACTTGACTATCTTTTATGGCAAAGATGCGGATTGGGCAGAAGTAATCAATGCCTGTAAACAATATCCAATGTTTTCTGATAAGAAAGTGGTGTTGTTGAAAGAAGCTCAAAGTATGAAAGAAAAAGAATTAGAGCGTCTTGAGTCATACATAAATAACCCTCTTTCATCAACAATGCTATTTGTAAGTCATAAAGACAAAAAAATTGATGGAAAAACTAAATTTGCAAAATTATTAAAAGCTAAAACTGAATTATTATCTACAAAAAAGCTGTATCCAAATCAGCTCCCTGATTGGTCGAGGGGGATGATTCAGAAATTGGGGTTAAGTATTGAACAAAAAGCCTTAATGTTACTTGTTGATCATATAGGCAACGATTTAAGTAGGATACATAATGAAATTGAAAAGTTAGCCGTTAATCTGAAAGGAAGAACCACAATTACTGAAGATGACATTGAAAAATATATCGGCATAAGCAAGGAGTTTAATGTGTTTGAACTGCAAGATGCAATAGGGAAAAAAAATTTTGAAAAAGCAATACGAATCAATCAGTATTTTGCTGCTAACCCAAAGGCAGCCCCTATACAAATGGTATTACCTGCTCTTTACAACTTTTTTAGTAAAGTATATATGGTATTTGGAGCAGGAACATATGATGAAAGAGAAATCGCATCAGTATTAGGCATGGGTAATAACACTTATTTTGTTAAGGATTATCTTGCTGCTGCTAAAAATTTTGGACAACAGGGAATAGAAAGAATATTATTGTTATTACATGAATATAATTTAAAGGGAATTGGGATAAACGATAAAGGAACAGAAGATGCAGACTTGATTAAAGAACTATTAGTAAAAATGATGTCCTAATTTGAAGTGAATAAGGACATCATTAGTCATATTAAATTCATGATGAGAAGAAATATCGAAAGTTAGCTTTTATCAAAATAACGCTTTATAATCAATTCTATATTTAGATAGCTATTTTTTAAAAGAGAATCAATTAAGTATTCTGGCACCCACCTTATTTCTGTTATTTGTTCTTCTGTTTGAGGTATAAGAGTTTCATAACTATTTGTATACATTATGTACCAATGACTTTCTTTAATTACTTCTTCTTGAAGATATTTATCAAAGTATTCATGTTGGGTGATACCTAGAAATTCACCTAAAACAACTTCTTTCAATCCAGTTTCTTCTCTTACTTCTCTCAAAGCACAGGCATCCAAAGTTTCTCCTTGATCTAATTTACCTTTTGGCAGATCCCATTTATCTTGTCTGAAAATCATCAACAATTCTTTTTTTTCATTCCAAACTAAGCCACCTGCAGCTCTAATAATAGGTTTACTCATAATGTAAAAATAAACAAAAAAAAAATCAAAAAGATCAAAAAGTAGGTGTAATAATGAAATAGGTCATACTTTCGTAAAATGACAAATAAAAAGGCAGTAGCAGAGAAGTTGCTACAGATAAATGCGGTGAAATTGAGTCCTGAAAACCCGTTCACTTGGGCAAGTGGTTGGAAAAGTCCGATATATTGTGATAACAGAAGAGTTTTGTCTTTTCCATTTGTGAGAGAGTTTATAAAAAGCGAATTATGCAGTATCATTTTTTCTGAATATCCTGATGCAGATGTGTTAGCTGGTGTTGCCACTGCTGGAATACCTTGGGGAGCAATGGTTGCAGATCAATTGAAGTTACCTTATATATATGTACGACCAAAGCCAAAAGAACATGGGTTAGGAAACCAAATAGAGGGAGCCTTTACTGTAGGTCAAAAAGTTGTAGTTATAGAAGATTTAATTTCTACTGGCAAGAGTAGTTTACAAGTAGTAGATGTATTAAGAGAGGCTGGAGTAGAGGTCATTGCTATGGTTTCAATATTTAACTATGGTTTTAAAATAGCGTCTGATGCATTTGAAAAAGCAAAGGTCCCATACATTTCACTGAGCGATTATAAAACACTTTTAAGTCTTGCTGTTGAGAAAGGATCCATAAATGAAGATTCTGAAAGGATATTACTAGAATGGAGTAATAATCCTTCCGCTTGGGGTAAATAATTATTTTTTCAATTATAAATTTATTCATCAACAAAAAAAATAGTAAAAGAATATGAAAAAAGCAATTGTTATATTTTTAATGTTAATTATAGGCTTTTTCAAAGAAGGAAAATCACAGGTGATGGCAGCAAAACCTCAATGGATTGTAATAAAGTCATCAAATTTACATTGTTGGGATTGCAGAGAATTATTGGATAAATATTTAGTGGGGGAAAATGATCAAAATTGGCAAAACGGAATGCTAAAAAGATCATACAATTTAATTGCAGGAGAAATCAAAATTCAATTTATCCCAGACAGGGTTTCAATTGATGAAATTCGTACGGCATTGAACAATGCAGGATTTGACGCTGATAGTACAAAAGCAGAACCATCTGTATATGCAAAACTTCCGCCTTCATGCAAATATATAACCGAAGGTGGTGGCCCTAAAAAAGGTCAACCTTGTCATTTACAGCCCATGTAAAAATTTATCAAGACTAACATGTTTAATCAATCTTTATAATTATAAAAATGCTATTATTTTGCTAAAATAATACTTTATTTTGGTTGGCTCGAATTTTGCTAATTAAGAAAAATTAAAAATAGATTAAAGAAAAATTATCTATTATAAAGAAATATTACTAATTTGCGAACAATAATTGGAAGCTTATGAACAATAATAATACTTATCTACTCAAACTCTCCCTTTTATTCAGCGATTTTGTAATAATTAATGTTACATATTTTGTTGCGTATTTACTTACAACTTGGGGATTTAATTTGACAGATCAGTTTTTCCTGTCAAACATTATTTTTTTTAATTTCAGCTGGCTTTCATCAGGCTTAATAACTCATTTGTACCATAATAATACTATGCGGTTTATTGAAACTGTTTTACGTGGTACAATTAAAACTTGTTTACTTCATTTCTTGTTTTTCACAACATTCATTTTCTTTTTTTACACAAATCCACTTAGGTATAATTTATTGATTGTATGCTACGTTTTAATGTTTTTCCTACTTTCAATTAGTAGGGTCTACTTGACCTATATAACTGAGTTTATTGCAAAGAGATCAAATTTAAATAAACGAATTGCAATTGTTGGTCATAATGAAATTGGAATCAAGCTTGCAAACTATTTTATTGACCATACAACTATGTATTCTTTTCAAGGTTTTCTTGATGTTAACAAGTCAAGTAATGAAAGTTTACATGCAAGCGTTGTTAGAAAACTTGATGATTGTGTTGATTACGCAGTTGAAAATAATATTAATGAAATTTACTCTACAATTTTACCAGAACAAAATGATGAAATTCATGAACTTATTGAAAATGCAGAAAAAAATTGTGTTCGTGTAAAATTTGTTACACCGCACACTACACTTAGTTCAAACTTTTATCAGTTAGAATATTTTGACAATATTCCGATTGTTAGTCATCGTCCTGAACCATTGCATGATTTAAAGAATAGATTGAAAAAAAGAATTTTTGATATACTTTTCAGTCTTATGGCAATTGTATTCATTCTTTGGTGGTTAATACCCTTAATTGGCATTTTGATTAAAATAAACTCAAAAGGGCCTGTTTTTTTCAGACAATTAAGAAGTGGTAGAGACAATATGCCTTTTTGGTGTTTTAAGTTTAGGAGTATGTCTGTAAATTCAAATAGTAATACTTTGCAAGCTACAAAAAACGACTCAAGAATTACTTCTATTGGTAGAATATTAAGAAAGACTAGTTTGGATGAATTCCCTCAATTTTTTAATGTTTTGATTGGCAATATGAGTATAGTAGGCCCAAGACCACATATGTTGAAACATACAGAAGAATACAGTGAATTAGTTGATAAATTCATGTTACGTCAATTTATGAAGCCAGGTATAACGGGATGGGCACAAGTTAGTGGATATAGAGGTGAGACTTCTGAGACATCAATGATGGAAAAAAGAGTCGAGTTTGATATCTGGTATATGGAAAACTGGTCTTTAATGCTAGACGTCAAAATTATATTTATGACAATTATCAATATATTTAAGGGTGAACCTGCTGCTTATTAATTAACAATTTCTGAAAATAACTAACTAAATAAAAAACCCCATTTGTCAAAACAAATGGGGTTTTTTATTTCTATTTTGAAACTTTTAAGCAACTGCTTTCTTTACTAAATCTGCGGCTTCGCTTAATAAAATAGCTGATTGAACTTTCAAGCCACTTTCATCTATCAATTTTTTAGCTTCTACTGCATTTGTTCCTTGTAAACGAACAATGATTGGAATTGGAATATCCCCTAATTTATTATACGCCTCAATAACACCTGCAGCTACTCTATCACAACGTACAATCCCTCCAAAAATGTTAATAAGGATTGCTTTTACATTTGGATCCTTCATGATAATTCTAAATCCTGCTTCAACAGTTTGAGCATTTGCAGTACCACCTACATCCAAGAAATTTGCAGGTTCTCCGCCACTCAATTTAATCATATCCATTGTAGCCATTGCTAATCCTGCACCATTCACCATACAACCCACATTACCATCCAGTTTCACAAAGTTCAAATTGAATTCTCCTGCCTCAACCTCAGTTGGATCTTCCTCTGTAATATCTCTAAGTGCTGCAACATCCTTATGACGAATTAAAGCATTATCATCAATATTCATTTTGCAATCTACTGCAATTAGTTTATCATCACTAGTTTTGAAGAACGGATTAATTTCAATCATACTTGCATCTAAACCAACATATGCATTATAGAGGTTTGTTACAAACTTTACACAATTCTTAAATGCTTCTCCAGACAAACCAAAGTTGAATGCAATTTTACGTGCTTGAAATGGTAGCAAGCCCCCTGCTGGATGTACTAATTCTTTGAATATTTTTTCCGGAGTATTATGAGCAACTTCTTCTATATCCATACCACCTTCGGTACTGTACATGATTACATTTTGCCCTTTAGACCTATCTAATAAAATGCTTAGATAAAATTCTTTAGTTGGAGTTGGTCCTTCATAATAAACATCTTGTGCAACTAATATTTTGCTAACTAGTTTACCTGCTTCACCTGTTTGAATAGTTACAAGTGTTCCTCCAAGTATACCTTTTGCAAAGCTTGCAATATCTTCTACACTCTTGCCTACTTTGACACCATTCATTCCAGTCTCCTTCACTTTACCTTTTCCACGACCACCTGCATGAATTTGTGCTTTAACAACAGCAAACTTATTATTTGTTTCAGTCTTAATCTTAAGATAGGCTTCCTCTGCAGCAGCAACAGTTTCCACTGCAATACCTTCTTGAACTGGAACATTGTATTTCTTCAAAAGTTCCTTTGCTTGATACTCGTGTAAATTCATATACTTTTTTAAAATTTTGACGAAGATAAGAGAATCTGTAATTGACAAAAATGAATTAATGATAAAAATCAACTATTAATCTAAAAAATCGTTTGAGTAACTAATAAAATATTGATTTTTTACTCTTTTTAGCCTGACTTTTATTTTCTTGGCAAAAAAACTTCTGCCATCATGCATCTTGCACTTCCTCCTCCATTTGATTCGATAGTCGAAATATCACTATGTATGATTGGGTTGTAACTTTCGAGTTTTATAATTTGTTCAGTCAACAAACTTTTGTACGCCTGTGTACTCATTACTAAAAAATGTTGATTATCGCTATTTTTTACCTGAAGCATATTGCCTGCAAATTGGTTTAGTTGGTTAAAGGAAATTTCAATAATTTCTTTACCACTAGACTCCAAAGCTTTTATTAAATAGTTACGCTCAAATTGTTCGGACACTGATTCCAAACAAATTACTGCAAATTTATCTGCAATGCACATCATCACATTTGTATGATAAATTGGATTTCCATTCTCATCATATGCTGAAAATGTAATTGGCGTAAAATTCATTGATTTACAAAACTCTTTCAATACAACTTTATTTGTTCTTTGCGAAAGACACGCATAAGCTAATTTATTTGTTCTGTCAAGAACCATGCTTCCTGTTCCCTCCAAATAAAGTTTATTATCTTCGTAAACAGAGTAATCGATAGAATAATTAATTTTAAACTTCTTTTCTAAAGCATCAATAACATGCAATTTCCTTTCTTTCCTCCTATTCTCTGCAAACATCGGATATAGAATAATTGATCCATCACTATGAAAAGAAATCCAATTGTTTGGAAAAATAGAATCGGGCGTATGCGGTTCAGAAGTATCCTGAACTACTGTCAAATCTATACCATGAGCAGTCAGTTTTGCTACAAATGCATCAAATTCAATTATTGCCTTATTATGAACATCTTCGGTTTCAGCTGATTCAACTTGAAAAAGGTTATTAACTGCAGTCTCCGCATTATAACCAAACTTGGCTGGACGAATCATTAATATGTGTGAAGTCACGCTATTTTATTATAAGTTAAGAGTTTTAAAAATTGGTTATACATTAAACATGCAATTGACACACTTATAAAATAATAACCATTTATTACTCAAAAGTAAGTTCATCTCTTAAAAGTGGCATACTCATACAATGAAATCCCCCTCTAGCCCTTGACAATTCGGCCGAAGGCATCAGAATTAATGTATCAGTAATAGTTTCTGTATCTATTGATCCATTCTCTAATCCTACAATTAGGTCTCTTGCCGTTATTATATTGAACCCATTCTCAGCAAAAGCTTCTGTTGTTTTGTCATTACGGTCATAAGCTAATACGACTCCTTCCTTTAGTGCTAATAAATTGCAGCTATCAGTCCATTGTTCTCTAGCACTATAAGGAAACTCATTATTCCCACTAAAGATTATTTTTATTTCTCCTTTACATTGCAGATCTGTTTTGCTAATATCAACTAATAAATCCTCAAGACTTTCAAAAGAAGTTGGATTTTCAGGATTGCTTTTATGAAATTGCAATATCTTAATCTTTTCTTCCTTTTTAATTTCTAAAATACGTTCTATGATATTCTCGTCTTCATGCTTGACTGCTTTACGAGAGAAAATACCTAGCATCACCCACACATCCCTTCTTACCTGAGTGAATACTGTATCTATGTGCATGTAATCACGCTTTTTAGGAATCTTAACAATTGTAACCTTATCTACAATTCCTTTTTCAAACATTGTGTTTGTAATCTTTACCGCCGCTTCAGGACTAGTCCTTTCACTTACTCCTACTAATAAATGATTGGCACTAACAACCATAATATCCCCTCCTTCCAAGGTCACTTTCTTTTCGTCCTCTTCTTTTGGCAATAAAAAACTATATTGACTATCTGAAAGTTCAATAATATTATTGCTGTATTCAGCAAATAATGGATGATTGTAGAAAATATATTTTGCCAATAAAGCTTCTCTAGTTCTCGCTTTTTTTGCAGGCTTATTCAGCAATACAAAATTTTTGATAGTAATCCCTATATCTCTTGTAAAAATAAAATTGGGTATTGGTGCAAACAATAATTCTTTGTCCTTTGATGTTCCCGATACAAAAGTTCTGGCTAACTCTTTTGAGGTGTAGCGCAATAAATCTTTATGGATTAAATAGGTGCATCCTTCAATAGCGCAAACAGAGGAAACTAACTCCGTTTTAATATTTGCATCTTCTAATACTTCAGCAAGTAACCACTGTAATTCAATAACCTTATCACTTTTAAAAAAGCTTTCATTTTCAGGCTTATAAAATGAGCGATTATTTTCATCGGCATCCACTTTTTTTAGTCTGCCTTTTATTTTTTCAGGATCGAGAAAGTACAATAATATTTTAGTGTAGTAGTCATATTCATCTTTGCGGATTGTTTGCAAATGAACGATATCTTCAAATAACCAATCTTGTGCTTTTGAAGGCACCACTTTTCCTAACCCGCTATCAGGACTATGAACTAAAAGTCGTTTAAGTCTTCCTACTTCCGATGTAACTGATACCTTGTTATTCATTTGTATATTTGTTATTTTGACTAATTTTTATAAAACAATTCTAATTTGTCAAAACTAAGGTTTTCATTTCAATAAGATGCTTTTGAAATTGTACATATGATTTTGGAAATAGTGCCTTTATTTTATCTGTTCTCATTATAATTCATTGCACCTGTTGCATTATTTATTCCACATCGGCTTGTCTTGCAATATTTGCTGATGAATTAAGCAATCCTCGTCGTGTGCTCCTTTTAAATAACCGATACTCATCAAGAACTCATTTACTATCTCACCCCCTGTAAATTTGAAAGTCTTCTTAAATAATTTAACCCATTCTTCTTTTGTTTTTGGATGGTTAATTTTTAACCATTTTTCAAAAGAGCCATACTGATCTTTAATTTCAAGTATTGTCTTTGCATTTTCAATAGCTGCATTTACCTTTAACCTATTTCTAATTATTCCTGCATCATTCAATAATCTTTCTCTATCTGATTCAGTATAAGCAGCAACCTTCTCTATTGAGTAATTATGATAGGCAATTCTAAAACCCGCTTCTTTCTTTAAAATCGTTTCCCAACTTAAACCTGCTTGATTAATTTCTAAAATCAGACGTCCAAACAATTCATTATCATCATGTATTGGAAATCCGTAGAGTTTGTCGTGATAAGCTTTATGGATTGCCTTTTTTTCCTCTGACATATTTACGATTGCTTTGCAGTAAGACATGTATTTTAAACTTTTAATTTTTTCTAAATTGCTTATTTAACAACAAATAATAAAGTTGCATATAAACTTGATGCAGATCGAGTATTTTATACTTTTTTGCGCAAAAAAGAATTAGTGCAGGATAAATTGCTGAACCATTATTTCAATGCCTATAACTTGCAAGTTTACGAGTCCGAATTTCATGGCATCTTTATCTTTCCTAAAAAGTCATAATTTAAATGGCTACTTTCTCTTAAGCGTAACTATATAAAATATAGAACTGCTTATAAAGATTAATCTCATAAAATTGATATAGGCTTAATTTCATTAAACCCATTATTTTTTCTTCTGTGACTCTTCAGCATATTTAATTATGGCATCAACCGTACTCTTTTTGGGAGATTTTTTTTCCAGCTTACTTAGTTGCTTTATAGTACGCTTTAATTCCTTTACTTCCTTCTGTAAAGCACTGTCCTCAAGCATTGCTTTTTCGATAGCAAGCTTTAAAATTGGTGAACACTCTGAATAAACATACTGTATTAGTTGTTCTTGCGAAAATCTTAGCATAATAATAATAACATCAAAAAATGAAACAAATATTGCTTCAATAAGGTGGGATATTATTAAAACGTAGAAATAACAATTTTATTGTGTTACCCCCTACTTTTTTATCAAATTAGAGTCTTCAATGATATAAATATCCTCACCATTTTTTTTCATCAGATATTTTTCCCTAGCGAATTTTTCCAAAGCAGCTGAATTATTTTGCAAATCTGTCAATTCTTTTTGGGCTGTAGCAATTTCCTGTTCATAATAGCGCTTCTTATTCATCAATTCCTTGAGCTTACTCTTTTGTTCAATAGTATTAAAAATATCTCTTTGATCAAAAAAACACATCCAAACAGTAAAGCAAAGCAGTGTAAGTATATATTTATTTGTAAGAATTTTTAATGTCTTTTTCATGATGACCATACTAAATAAAAAAAGGTTGGTAGTAAAATTATTAGAATAATTTCAAACTACCAACCTTAAATATCAACAAATGTTATTTACCAAACTTAATTTTTCCAGAAGGGAAAATTCCAGTACTTCCTAATTCCTCTTCAATACGAATTAATTGATTGTATTTAGCAATACGATCGGTACGACTTGCAGAACCAGTTTTAATCTGACCGCAATTCAATGCAACAGCTAAATCAGCAATAGTAACATCTTCAGTTTCACCACTTCTATGACTCATAATTGTATTATAGCCATTGTGTTGTGCAAGTGTTACTGCATTGATTGTTTCTGTAACGGTACCAATCTGATTTACTTTTACTAATAAACCATTAGCAATACCCTTATCGATACCTTCTTGTAAACGAAGAACGTTTGTAACGAATAAATCATCACCAACCAATTGACATTTGCTGCCAATTGCTTGAGTTAATGCTTTCCATCCATTCCAATCATCTTCAGCCATACCATCTTCAATTGAAATAATTGGATATTGGCTTACCCAACTTTCCCAGAATTTAACTAAATCTTCACTGCTAACTTCTTTTCCTGAACTCTTATGGAATACATATTTTCCTTTTTTACCATCCCATAATTCGCTATTTGCAGCATCCATTGCGATTGCTACTTCAGAACCAGTCTTGTAACCGGCAGCCGTAATTGCTTCCAATACAGTTTCAATTGCTTCTTCGTTACTTTGAATGTTTGGAGCAAAGCCACCTTCATCACCAACATTTGTGCTAAATCCTTTCTTCTTCAATACACTCTTCAAAGTGTGGAATATTTCTACACCCCAACGCAAACCTTCACTAAAGCTTTTAGCGCCAACAGGCATAATCATAAACTCTTGAAAATCGATTTTATTATCAGCATGAGCACCACCGTTCAAAATATTCATCATAGGAATAGGCAATGTTCTTGCATTTGTACCACCAATATAACGATACAAAGGAACACCTGCTTCCTCAGCTGCAGCTTTAGCAACAGCCATACTAACAGCTAAAATTGCGTTTGCTCCCAATTTACCTTTGTTAGGAGTGCCATCTAAAGCAAGCAATGCTTCATCAATAGCAGCTTGTTGAGTAATATCAAAACCAGTTAATGCTTCAGCAATAATTTCATTTACATTGCTAACTGCTTGCAAAACGCCTTTACCTACATACACTTTTTTGTCGTTATCACGAAGTTCAACTGCCTCATGTATTCCGGTACTTGCTCCACTTGGAACAGCTGCACGACCTAATGCACCATCTTCTGTGGTAACATCAACTTCAACAGTAGGGTTGCCACGGCTATCTAATATCTGACGGGCATGTACATCAATAATGTAACTCATAATTCTTATTTGTTTTTGTTATAAAAATATTTTGTAAAACTCTGTTTATAATTGTCGCTGCAAAAGTAAGTACTATTTCGATGCCGTAACCTGTCTAAAAACAGCTTCAAGGTTGACATTGCTTTGGTTTTTCAAAGAAATTACGTTTAAACTCTTCTTAAATACCAATTCCATCAATTGTTTCCTCACCAAATCAGGGTTTTCAGTTGTAAATATCCATGTATTAGAAGAAACCTTAATTGGATTTGATATCCCCTCAAAAATACTTTCATCAACAGACTCTTGAAACTCAATAACAATACTTTCTGTCAATTTATTACCGGTTAAATTAGTAATTAAATTATCTTCTACTATTTCACCTTTATTAATGATAATAACCCGATTGCAAATAGCCTCTACTTCTTGTAGTATATGCGACGAAAACAATACAGTTTTATTTATTCCTTGCTCTTTAATTACATTTCTTATTTCAACAATTTGATTAGGGTCTAATCCGCTAGTAGGCTCATCAAGTATAAGTACTTCAGGATCATGAATCAACGCTGCGGCAAGCCCAACTCTTTGCTTGTATCCTTTTGAAAGTTGTCCTGTTTTCTTCTTACTTTCTATTGCAAGTCCTGTCAATCCAATGACCCTCTCCACAGCACTTTTTATATCGCTTACTTCGTGTACTCCTGCAACGAACGAAAGATATTCTCTAACATACATATCGTAATACAAAGGATTTGCTTCAGCTAGATAACCCACTTTCTTTTTTGTAGCAATAGGATTTTTAGAAACATCAATACCACCCACTAAAACAGTGCCTTTATCGGCAGGCAGATATCCCGTTATGATCTTCATTGTAGTACTTTTCCCTGCACCATTCGGGCCTAAGAAACCAACAATTTCGCCTTTATTTATAGAGAATGTAATATTATTTACTGCCCTCTGTATTCCGTATATTTTAGTTAACCCACTAATTGTAATCGACATAATTTTAATCAATTTCTTCTATACACCCAATGTATATCTAAATACAATGCGGCAAAAGTAACTAAATTCAACTCTCATGCTTAAATTGAAATTAATGTTGTATGTATTAAATAAAAAGGGGTGTATAAAAGTTTTTCGCTTACCATTACTAAAATACATTATCACCAATGTATTTTAGTAATAATTTCCACACAGCTAAATTTATAAAATAGCATTTTTTAAAATTGTTTTTCTAGTACTCGCTTTCTCACCAGTCCTTACATAAGCCACCTTAGGGCAATCTGCTTTCAGCGAAGCTGAAATTGAGAAAAATTCGTAGAATATTTTTTCTCAAAAGGTTGAACGGAGTGGCGTTGTAAGGACGAAGCCTGCCGGCTAAGAGGCAAAAAAATCGAATAAATCCATATTCTAATCGGTTTGAACTTTTAGCTTTCATAAATCGAATTTATTTAGGGCTAATATTTTAAGCGAAAAACTATTATGCACCCATAAAAAGTGATATGTTATACGTTTTAAACGTAGTGAGGTGCTTTCTAAATTTATAAAAGATGTCCACAGAGTTTCGTGTCCCAATAAACCTTTTAACCCAGATTACGCAATTGACACGTTTTGAAATTCATAAATACAAAAAAAACAAGTTTTTATACAATTTTTTTGACTGAAGACATAATAAATTACGTTGAAGTCAAACAAATCAAGTAAAAGCCATGTTTGAAGTGGTTGTGAATTGTAATAATATCCTTTTGCGTAATCTATGCTTAATTGAAAAACTTTTCTACACTCTTCAAACACATCTTATTATCAGTTTCCCTATCCTTCATTGTTAAGACTAACCAATACAGCTGCTGCTTTTATAAATAAAAACAGCAGCTGTATGATTGTTTAAAGTCATAATTAATGTTTACCTACGTTTAAAATCACCTTTTCCTGCATCACCGTTTGCCTTGTGAGGTTCTTGTTGAACTTTTGGAGCAGGAGGCGGTGCACTTTGTTCGCGGGGTGGAGTAGGTGCTGCAGGTTTCCAAATATTGTTACTCCTTTCTTGACCATTTCCACCATTGTTAGTATTTCCTCTTTCGGGCGTTACATTATTTTCTCGTGTAAAAGGTCTTGATAAAGGCCTATCTACATTAGGGTTTGTTTGAGGCCTGCCAATTACATGATTTGAAGGTGTACTCTCCGCCTTTGGAACATTTGGAGTAGTTGTTGTATTATTTTGTGGTGAACTTGTATTATTTGGGGCTGAAGCCTCAGGTTGAATTATTGGTCTACCAAAACCATTATGATTCATATTATTCCCATCATTATTTCTTGGACGGCCAATAATAATAGGCGAGGCCCCCTCTTGTTGTTTAGGCTTGCTGATACTATTATCTACATTATTTGCGCCATTATTATTTTGATTTGAACCTGAATTATTTGGAGCCGAAGCTTCGGGTTGAATTGGTCTACCAAAACCATTATGATTCGTATTATTCCCATCATTATTTCTCGGACGTCCAATAATAATTGAAGAAGAACCTTCTTGTTGCTTTGGCTTTCCAATACTATTATCTACATTATTTGAGCCATTGTTATGTTGAGGATGATTAATGTTTCCCGAAGAAGGAACTCCTGTTTGGCTTGCAGGCTTTCCGCTACCATTATAGTTTCCATTCATCCCATTTCCAGTATTATTATCAGGGTGCCAGGTATTATTTGGTGCACTCGGATTCGGCTTAGTAATTGGCTTTCCATACACATCATTCGAATGGTTGTTACTATGTGGGTAACCTACTCCCCCACCCTTTATAATTCCATTATAATGTGTAGGTGTCGAAGAATTCCAATGACCAATATTATGATCAACATCATGCGTAGACGCACCAGTAACATGATGATATAAATTACCATTATGATTGTTGTGTTCGAATGATTGATGATTATTGACTCTTCCAGGATAGTTAACAGAAAAACCAGAAGGTCTGCCATAGTTCAACCTAGGATGATTAATCTCAATATCTCTTCTGCCATAATATCCACCATTATACCCCCAATGTCTGTAATTTGGATGATATGAACGAGGACCAAACCATCCATGTGCATAAGGATTGTGATTGTAATAATTCCAACCTAGACCATATCCCGACTCATACCCTATACTCCACCCTGTCCAAGGATTATAGGTCATACCAAATCCCCATGTATATGGACGGGCATAATAATGGTTTCTATACCAAGAATGATAATGCCATCCCGTTCCCCAAACTATTGTAGGGCCATAAACATAACAGCCAAGATAGCCGGGTGTATACCCTGCATATACATACTCATCGTTATAATCATATACATTTACATACTTTACATTATAAGCAATATTATCAGCAGGTATATTATTTACGTCGGTTGGACGCTCAATAGAAACTTTCCATGGACCGTCATAATGATGACTAATATACCAAACGCCATTATCAACCGCATAATACATTCCATTTATATTCGATTTGATAACCGTAATATTACTATTCTCAGCCACCAATAAATTTGTGCCACTGATTGGATTAAAAATGGGCGAGCCATCATAAATAACAGTAGTTGTGGCAGTTCTCCTATCAATCTTTGCTGTTTGTGGTATTTGCGCATCCATCAAGGCTTCATTTGCAGCACTAGTACCTGCAACACTCGATAATACTCCATCCTTTTCATTTCCTTCTGGAATTTTAGCAAAATCAGCAGGTAATTGATCAGCAGGAACATAAGTCCATCCAAATCCTAAAGAAGTAGAGGTATACCATCTTCCCGAAATCAAGATGTAATTTTGCTGCGTATTAATATCTTTAAAAATGTCATTTAAACTATTATCAACGTATAATAAATTAGTCCCTTCAACAGTTTGATAGGTAGGTGAACCCTCAGTTTGAATCAGTTCTGCGGGTGATGTACTTACTATGATATCAGTAGGAGTAGCGCGCGTATCTTGTTTAAAATTCTCTTGATTATTTTTCTCGACATTTTTATTAACTTGTTGTTGAATCTTTTCATTCAATTGTTGAATTCGCAAGGGTAGGTTTGCAGCATACGACCACCCTGAAAGAACACTAAGTGAACTGTACCAAAGCCCACCTCCATACAGATAATAACGATTATCGTTAGGATTCAACACAATTGTTGAAGGTGTATTGACTACCTTCTGAAGGTTTAACTGTTCATCCATTTGAACTTTAGGTGAGCCATCAATAACAATTAAAGTTGTTGGTTTACTTCGATATATGATATTAGGTGCATCATTTTTCAGGTTAGGGTCATTCAACTTCTTAGTTTGTTCTACCGAATAAGTTAATTGATCCATCGAAAACTGCATATTCCACTTTGGCACCTCATATTGAATGGCATTTGTATATTGGCGAAGCTGATCTAAATCCTTAATTGCAGGAAATCTTGCTTCTTTAATTTGCAAACCAATAATAGTGACTGTTCGAGCCAACTTATCTGTTGATAAATTAGCATCAAACCATATAGATCCAAATGTTTGTTCAGCATTGATAGCTTCCGCTATTGATACTGCTGCCCTTGCCGATAGTAAATTATTGTCAAAACGCTCAGGTTGAGGCTGATAAATCACAATTTTACCACCATTATCTAATGGTATTTCTCTAGGCCAATTATTTTGTGCATTGGATTGTCCAAGCCATAAAGTCAATATTATAAGACTCAAATTGGTTAAAATCTTTTTCATAACACTTATTTTAGTTGGCTTATGCAAATGGTGTTCCAAAAATTAAATTCTTCCACCGTTTGTAATAATTTATGCATTTCCTTTTGAATTCACGGCCTTTGAATTTTATTTATAACTCAATTTCGTTGAGTTAAACCCAGATTACTCAATAGACACGTTATGAAATTCAGAAATACAAAAAAGACAAGTTTTTATACAGATTTTTTGGCTGATGACATAATAAATTACGTAGAAGTCAAACAAATCAAGTAAAAGCTTGTGTTTGAAGTAGTTGTGAATTGTAATAGTGTCCTTTTGCTTAATATGGGTTAAACTCACTAAACCCAAAATATAAAGTTGTAAACCCAAAGCCTGTCAAAGTCGTAAAAAGAAGGAACGAACAATGATTTATTCCTACTTCGATAAGATGACTATGAAATTCCCTGATATTCTCCGTTACTAACTTCGAGTTCCACTCCTCGAATGAGGGGAGGGGGGCTTAGAAATGACATGTTTATATATTCTTGATTTTGAACAAAAAAAATTATACAAGTATAGTTTTCTCACAACATTCTTGTCATTCCGCAGGAATCTCATTCCCCCACAAAAATGCCCATCCCATTTTTACTCAAATAACTAAACACTAATAACTTCCCGCGTTTCTTACACCATAATATAGCGAATTTATATAATTCCCACCTTTCTAAAATAAATCACCTATTATCCAAATGTATCCACTACTTTCTCAGTTCCCCACAAATAAATAAGCACAATCTTAATTATAGGTGCAGCACAGGGATGGATCAATAGCAGATCATGTATCATTATTAATTCATCTTTAATTGCTTGCAAAATGTCATTTATTTTCAAAACATTCACTATTCATATTTCATCACACATCACTTCTCTTGATTGTATTCCTACAAAACACGTCACAAATCACTCAAAAATCATCACTTACTCCTCCTCCCACTGTCCACCGTCTTGTCGCTAAGAATCAATAACCCTATCTCAGGAACATCGTCTCAGGAACTTCCATATAAAGTCTCACTCCGAGCATGCAAAGTTTTACTCCGAGCAAACTACATTTCAGTGAGAGCATTCAAAGGTTCAGAATCTGCCCTTTAAAGTCTCAGGAATAGGCTGTAAAGTTCAATCCGAGCATACAAAGTTTCGATAAATGCATGTAAAGATTCAGTAATAGGGTACAAAAGTTCAGTACTAGTATGCCAAGCTCAGTATTACCATACAAAGGTTCAATCCGGGCATACAAAGGTTCAGTTTTAACGTACCACTTTAGAGGCATTTATAGATAGTTTTGAGAATTACGTATTTAAAATCAAGTTTTTTTCAAATAACTAAAATTGTTTTCCACTCATGTTAGCAATGAATCCATCTATTTTGACGCTTTTTTGGCATATTCTTTCTCATAAACATTATTTTTGCCACATGCAGTTATATTTAGATCAGATTGGACTAGGGGTTTTCATCGTATTTTGTACTGTTGCTGCCATACAAGTATCTTACTATATTTTTCTTTTTAGAAGGTTAGCAGTTTATAAACCGAAAAATGCTGTTGACAATACAAATGAACCAATTTCAGTTATAATTTGTGCGAGAGACGAAGCAGATAACTTAATTAATAATCTGCCGGGTGTAATGTTTCAAGAGTATCCTTCAAAACACGAAATCATTGTTGTAAACGACAATTCGACAGATCAAAGCAAATACATTATTGAAGAATTTCAAAAAGCATTTACCGATAAATTGAAACATCTTGAGCTTAAACAAGAAGCTAAGATGATTATTGGAAAAAAGTTTCCTTTATCAATGGGACTTAAAAGTGCTAAGTTCGAGACAGTGCTGCTTACTGACGCGGATTGTGTGCCTGCAACCGAGTTTTGGGTTCGTCAATTTCAAAATACATATACAGAAGGGATAGAAATTGTATTGGGTTACGGTGCTTTTCATAAAAGACCCGGTGTGCTTAATAAATTAATTCGATTCGAAACATTTCACTCTGCTTTACAATATTTTTCTTATGCTTTGGCAGGGATACCCTATATGGGCGTGGGCAGAAATTTGAGTTATAAGAGAGAGTTATTTATGAAGAACAAAGGATTCTCTTCTATTAATATGATTCCTAGCGGAGATGATGATTTGTTTATTAATAAAGTGGCTACCAAAAAAAATACGGCCATTGTTGTTGATCCTGCCTCACATACTTTAAGTAAGGCAAAGGAAACGTGGAAAGATTGGATGCGACAAAAGTATCGACACTATACTACCACAAAATATTATAAGCCAAAGCATAAGTTTTGGTTAGGGTTATATTCTTTCAGTTTTGGCTTGTTATTTCCAACCTTTATAGTTGCTGCGATTTTATTTAATTGGTGGATTGCCCTTTCAGTACTTGCCTTCAGATGGTTAATACAAGGTATCATCTATTTCAAAAGCATGAAGAAGCTTAATGAATCAGATTTATTTCCATTTTATATACTTTTAGACTTATGGATGTTTGTTTATTATATCGTTGCATTCCCTTCTTTCTTCAAGAAGCCCAAACAGAAATGGGACTAGATGCTCGATTAATAGTTGACAATTGATAATTCATTACTCATAACTCATAACTCACAACTCTTTGGACATTCTTTATAAATATTTTGCAGATTTCACCCCTAATCAAATCACTCAATTAGAAACCTTAAAGGGGCTCTACACGGAATGGAATGAAAAGATTAATGTTATTTCCCGCAAAGACATTGACTCTATTTATACACATCATGTATTGCATAGCCTAAGCATTGCAGCAGTAGCAGATTTTCAACCCGGCATGGAGATTATTGACATCGGTTGTGGAGGTGGTTTTCCAGGTGTTCCTTTAGCCATATTTTTCCCTGATGTTCAATTCCACTTAGTAGATAGCATTGGCAAAAAACTGAAGGTGGTAGAAGCTGTCATAACGGGAGCGGGGATACCAAATGTGACTACACAACATATTCGTGCAGAAGAGATAAAAGGTCGAAAATTTCACTTTGCTGTTAGCAGGGCCGTTGCGCCTTTGAAAGACCTATGGAAATGGTCAAGTCCACTTTTGCGTAAAGGAAATTCAGCTTCACTTCCAAATGGACTTATTTGCTTAAAAGGAGGAGACCTACATCAGGAGATATCAGACAGTCCGACTAGACCCAAATTATTGAGTATCTATGATATTTTTACAGAAGAATATTTCAAAGAAAAATACTTATTACACGTCACTAAGCCATAGATAACATTTTCTGTGTAAGGACAAGAAACATTGCCAATAAGCCTGTAAAACAATGCTTGTACGAACTCTACTTACATGCAGAATATTGGTTTCAATTTAGGAGATTTTACCACTAGGAACACTTGTGTTCACAAAGAAACTGAAGGATCACGAACATTGCTTCAAATTATTCCAAAGTAACAAAAGTTACAAACCTTCCTTAGCAAAGAGCATTTCTTTGCTGCAAACAAAAAATACCATGAAATATATTGTAATAGGAGCTGTTGCGGGGGGAGCGAGTACCGCCGCTAGATTGAGAAGAATGGATGAGAAAGCAGAGATTGTAATGTTTGAAAAAGGCGAATATGTGTCTTATGCAAACTGTGGATTGCCTTATTATATTGGCAATGTAATTAAGGAACGGGATAAACTCTTTGTTCAGACTGCGTCAGGATTCAATAACCGTTTCAATATTGATGTTCGGGTTCGTAATGAAGTGATAGCAATTGATGCAGAACAAAAGAAAGTTTCCGTAAAAGACCTAAATACAGGTAGGGAATATGTGGAATATTACGACAAGCTAGTGCTTTCTCCGGGTGCTGAACCGGTACGTCCTCCCCTACCGGGCATTCAGTTAGAAGGAATTTTTACTCTTCGCAATGTTGCCGACACCGATTATATAAAAAGTTATTCGCAGAAACATACTACCAAAAAAGCAGTGGTAATTGGTGCAGGTTTCATTGGATTGGAGATGGCGGAAAACCTACATAACCTAGGCATTGAAGTGACAATCATTGAAATGGGTAATCAGATTCTAGCCCCTGTTGATTATCCGATTGCCGCAATCATACAACAACATATCCGTTCTAAAGGCGTAATCCTTCGGTTAAATACAACCGTTGCAGGTTTTGAGAATACGAATGGTCAATTGAAGGTTTTATTAAAAGATTCGGCAGCATTAAATGCAGACATTGTCATCCTTTCAATTGGCGTGCGTCCTGATACTAAATTGGCCGTTGCGGCAGGTTTGAAACTCGGCACTGCAAAAGGTATTTGGGTGAATGAATTTATGCAAACCTCTAATCCCGACATCTATGCAGTAGGTGATGCAATTGAGTTTATGAATCCTATTACAAAGCAATCAATGATTACTTATTTGGCAGGTCCTGCGAATAAACAAGGGCGAATCTGTGCTGACAATATAGTCTTGGGTAATGTTCGGAAGTATGGTGGTTCAATTAATACGGCCATAGTAAAGGTATTTGATATGGTGGTGGGCACTACAGGTGTGGCATCAAAACACATGACTGCATTATCTATGGAACATCGCATTTCAACTACACATAGTGGTTCTCATGCCGGCTATTACCCCGATGCCAATCAAATGAGTATTCAAATTGCCTTTTCTCCAAAAGATGGACGGCTATATTCGGCTCAGATTGCTGGAGTTGACGGAGTGGATAAGCGCCTAGATGTGTTTGCATCAATTATTCAAAACAAGGGTACTATTTACGATCTGTTGGAATTTGAACATGCTTATGCACCACCTTTTTCTTCAGCAAAAGACCCGATTAATATGTCAGGATTTGTTGCAGAAAATATCCTCAACAGTGTGTTAAAAGTGGCTCATTGGGATGGAATGAATAAAGCAGAAATTGACGACCTACTAATAGATGTTCGGACTGCAAAAGAATTTGAAGCAGGAACTATCGAAGGGGCGATTAATATTCCTGTTGATGAATTGAGGAGTCGATTGAATGAAATACCTAAGGATAGAAAAATATACATCTTTTGTCAAATAGGATTGAGAGGCTACTTAGCGCAACGGATTTTGGTGCAGAATGACTATCAAAATGTATTAAACATTTCCGGAGGATTTTTCTTATGGGATACGATTAGGAGGGAGAAATATGAGTTATGAGTGATAAGTAGGTTACTAGTTTCTGGTTTCAGGGAGAATGATTTGTAAAATTGATTGATTGATAAAATATAAAGCATGGAAAAGATAAAATCGTTGCTGAATAATCCTAAAGTAAGTATTATTGATGTCAGGAATACATGGGAGTATCAGTTAGACAGTATCGAGGGGGCAATCAATATTCCTTTGGGTGAAGTGGCAAGTAGAATTGATGAAATTAAACTATTACCTAAACCCATTATTATTCATTGTCTATCAGGTGGAAGAAGTGCAGCCGCTGTTAAACTGCTTATTAAGTCGGGTATTGAAGAGGTATATAACGGTGGAGGTATTGAAATGATGAAAAATTTGATATATGAAAAGGTTTAGTCTTTCAAAATGGTTAATTAACAACCGAGAATACTTCATAGGTGCTATTTTAGGTGCAGTAGCAGGCTATTTCTATTGGAAGTTTGTGGGTTGTACTTCAGGTCAATGTATGATTAGTTCAAAGCCTCTGAACAGTATGGTTTATTTTGCCATTTCGGGGATAATTGTTACGAGTGCATTTAGGAAGGAAAAAGTTTAGGGTTCATCATTTACTATAGATTCAAAAGAAACAAGAAAAGGCATAGAGGAAAATAAGTCAGTCCGAAGCATTGATTACTGTAGCCCGACAAGCAGTGACTTATCGAAAAGAAGCACTAAAGGTTCAATTAGACAAACAAGTGGCAGGATTGAATTTAAAAGAAGATTTATTGAACACTCAATCCCAACTGGCTAAATCGGAAGCAGATTTGTATGCACATAATTATTTTATAGGATTACTCTTTCAGATTTAAGGATATTAAATGGAAAAAAGTAAAAGAATAAATATGATAATAAGAGAATGAGATTATAACTTTAGAAACCCAAAAGCATGATTATATTGTTGCCCTTTTGATAATACCCATTGTAAAAAGGACGCCACTTCTTTTTTAGGATTACCTTTATTAAATAACACATGTACATTCTCAATCCATAATTTAGGGCTGTTTGTTTTCTCAGCATATACAATCACATTATCAAGAGAACCATAAATCTTTTCGTCATCATCAATCTTGCCATTTTCATTGAAATCAATCGGAATAATAGCAATGCTGTCCACCAATTTTCTCGTATTAATATCATAGATAAACCCAAGGTTATTATAAGAGATGCCATTCTTATCCTGCTTTACAGCTGTCAATAAATCCTTATCATCGCCCACAACACCGATACCCTTAATGTCATTTTGTTGGCTATTAAAATGATTGGCAAATGACTGAGAAGCACAGGCAGGTTGCTTGCGTTTATAAGCCGTAAAGATGGCATCAGAAGCAAGGGATGTATTGACATTATCTCCAAAATAGACTTTTTTGAATTGGGCATTATCAAACCCCTTTTCTTGCAATTCAGCTATATCAGGTCGATTGCTATTCACAACAGGAAGTTGTAAATACCGACTAACCACTAATTCTGTTTTACTTAGTTTAATATCTTTAGGGGCAAGAATATGTGATACAATGGCAATATCCACACTATCAGAAGGTTGTTTGCTATTCAGGATGAAATGAATTGAAGGGTTTTCCTTCATGTACTCGTCAATCCATTTTTGAAATAAGGGATAAGTGAATCTAGTTCCTGAAATTCGGATAGTTTGTGCAAAAGCTTCTTTTCCAATTGTGAGAAATCCTATTAAGGCAATTACAATAAAGATTGTTTTTTTCATGTTGTTCAATTTAGCTGACTAATTAAAAAAAGGCATTAAAAATATAAAGCATAGATTTGTAATCTAAAAAAAAGAAATGTTTACTCAAATTAGCGGTATCTATAACAATGGCAGTATTATTTTGGATGAAAAGCCCTCATTATCCAAACCAGTTAAGGTGATTGTCACCTTCATGGAAGATGAAGAAGTTACTATAAAAAAGAAAAAGCCACTTGTAGCAGGGTTTGGCAAGGGAACTGTCTCTTATATGTCACCTGATTTCAATGAGCCTCTTGATGAACTTAAAGATTATATGTAATGAACCTCCTTTTAGATACCCACGCCTTCATTTGGTTCATGGAAGACAATCCTTTTCTTTCAAGTAAGGCAAAACAAGCCATCGAAAACCCAGAAAACGAAATATTCATAAGTGTCGCTTCACTTTTTGAGATTGCTATCAAACTTAAAAGTAGCAAGATTGGGTTTGATAAACCAGTTTCCGAATTTTTCCATGATATAACAGAATATAATCTTAACCTCTTACCTATTTCAGAAAACCATCTGATTGCTTATGATACCATTCCCCTTCTTTCCACACACAAAGACCCTTTTGATAGACTCATAATTGCTACAGCATTAGTTGATAATCTCTCACTCATATCAATTGATAAGCAATTGGACAATTACAAAGAATTTATAACCATATTTTGGTAATACTTTTTGGTTATCTCAATTGCAAATAAAAAGACAAGTTGCAAGTAAGAATTAATTACTTACTCACCTTACGCAACAATTAATAAAGGATATTAAGTCTAATTTACATTCTTCAACACAAAGACACAAATACTCAAAGTAGCTCAAAGAAAAAATGAAGTATTGATACTTATGAAGTGCAGTAAAGAACTTAGTGCCTTTGCGACTTAGTTTCTTTGTGGCAATAGAAATAAAAAAAGACAAAAAAAAATTTGATTCAATCTATGCGTAAAGTGAGTTACTTACTTGCAACTCATCAGTTATCATTCATAACTCATCGTTCATCACTTATTTAGTTGCTGCCGCCTTCTTAGCTAACTCCTTTCGTTTGTTAGCAACATCCACCCAATCGATGAATGGATACAAATCAAATTTCTTAGCCTGAACTTCAAATAATGCCTTTAATTCTGCCAATTTCTTTGGATACTTGGCTGCCAAATCATTATTCTCGGTATAATCTTCTTTTAAGTTATACAATTCCCAAGTATCCTTACTGAAATCTCCGTGAGGTTGAGGTTTGCCAAAATTGAAATTGCCTAATTCTACATTGTCAGGATAGTGTGCTGCACCTGCTTTCCAGCCATCATTGTAGATCGCCCTTGCACCAAAGATGTAGTAATGCTGAACCTTGTGGGTAGAAGCTGCATTCGCATTATTGATAGAATAAAACAAAGACTTTCCTTGCAAAGTGTCCTGCTTGATACCACGGATTTGGGTAGGTGCTTTTACACCCGCAACATCTAATGTAGTAGGTAAAATATCTATTATGTGACCGTATTGAGTACGGATACCACCCTTTTCTTTCACTCCATTTGGATAGAAAACAATCAAAGGATTATGTGTTCCTCCTTCAGCATTTGCATCCTGTTTCCAAAACTTAAAGGGAGTGTTACAGGCCTGTGCCCAACCGAGTGGGTAGTTCGCAGAACCTTCAGGCGTCCCAATCTCTCCTATTTCTTCAATATTCTTTTTAATATAATCCTCTTCTTTCGACGTAGATGGGTTATTCTTCTT
>CANCPA010000008.1 GCA_947379895.1 Chitinophagaceae bacterium
GTATTTTCTTCAATTAAACACTAATTAACTTTAGTATATTACAAATACATTATTCATTCAAACTTAAAAAATTATATTATGTTCAATAAAACAGCATTCCCATTAATGCAATACGAAATGGTTGTATTTGCAGGCATTATTTTAGGATATATTACCGTTCCTGCAAATAAGTTAAGATTAGCAATCGTTGATGGTAAATTGACGACTACCACGACGAATGTGGAAGCTTTGGTTGAATTTTGGGAAAAGAATGGCGATCCCAATTTGCACACCACTATCGTTACTAAACAACTAAACGATGGTATTAAGTTAGTAAAGGAAAATTTTACAAGTATTTTTGACGACATTAAAGAAGCCACATATAATACAACGGATAGGGAAACATTTAGGATGTACGAAAGAGCTATCGGAAGCCCAATTCCTGTGGCTGATTATTGCCCTGTTTTCATCATTAAATCAGTTGCATTTTTAACATTAAAACTAATGTTTATCAATACGGCTACTCCAAACAGGAGGGCATTCCCCAAAGGAAATAAGATATTCTTTGAATACTATATTGGAATTGATGGTTTAACAGTAGGAAACATTCCATTTGCAAACGCAGTAAATATTTCAAGTGCCTTTTATACCCTTCAATTTTTAGAAACAGACATCAGAAAAACAGTTTATATGCACTGCTATTACGAAAATGCACACGGACATCGTAGTCCTGTTAGTACCACAATTAGTAAAGTAATTGCGTAAAAATGATTGTTAACACTAATTGTTGAAACGATGCATCGTCTATCAGCCTTACTTCCTGATCATTTATTTAAGTTGAATTCTTTTTAAATAAATAAACTAAAGTTTTAAGGGAATGGTTACAGAAATGTAATCGTTCCCTTTTTTAATCCATCAAATTCTTAGTTTTATTAACGAGCATATACTTCATTTTTTTAAGCTGTCTTTCCCTTTGCCACATTCGGTATAGATAATTGCACATAGAGACAAAACAAGACACGATCGAAATCCTACTTTTACCGATATATTGAATAAATGAAAATGAATAGATTATTTATTATCGCAATTGCTTGCCTAATTATCTGTGTTGTTGATGCACAGAAAAATACGAAACAAACGATCCCTTTATCTCCCGAAGAAATGCGTTCGCAAGAGAATCAAGTCTTCCAATTTATGCAAAGCGGTACTTGTACGGCTTGGGCTGACAGTGTAAAAACAAACTCAACGTTATACTTATGGGTGCCTGAAAATTGTAAACAAATAAAAGGCCTACTCATTATGGGCTCGAATGTGCCCGAACATTTTTTGGTTGGAGATACTGCAATTAGAAAAGTTTGTGCAACTAACAACTTAGGCATCATTTGGAGTACGCCCTCCTTCTTGAATACGCGAAGGAGTACTACAAAAGATAATAAGCAATTGAATATGGCATTGGAGTACAAAACAACTAATGAATTTCTTCAACAATTATTAAATGGCTTAGCCGAAACATCGGGATATCCTGAAGTGGCCACAGTACCCTGGATTCCTATGGGCGAATCTGGACATTTACTCATGGTTGATGCCTTAATGGAATATAATCCTGACCGTTGTATGGCAGGAATCTTCATAAAAAACAATCATCTTCCTCCACACAACAGAAAGACACCTACACTAGTTGCTTTTGGTTCATCGCAAGAATGGGGACAGGATAAAGTGGATATGCGCAATAGATGGAATGATATTGAAGATGCATACAAGACTATTTTGACCCAAAGAAAATTGAATCCTGAGTGGCCACTTAGCTATGTAATTGATGGTACAAGTGGGCATTTTGATTGTACCGAAAGGTTGGCAAGCTATTTTGCTCATTATATTGATGTAGTTGCAAAAGCACGTCTGTCTGATAATGGTAGTCCAAATTTGAAACCTATAAAACTAGAGAAAGGATTTTTGGCCGACTTACCCGTCCCGGGTCATGAAAACAAACCGATAAAGTCCTTTTCAAGTACTGATACTGCATACCTTTCGTCACCTTGGTATTTTGACAGATATTCGGCCTTAGAAGCACAATCAATTGCACATATCAATTGGAAGGCAGCCACACAATTACCGGGATTTTTGACGGATAGTGGAAAGATAGCCCCCTTTATCTTTAATGGCATCTCGAAGTTTTCACCTGCTAAAATGGGCGAAGATGGCCTTACATTTACTGTAAAAGGGATCATGTTGGATGAATTACCCCAAAACTTTATCGGAGCAGGAGAAAAATTACCTAAAACAAATACGGAACCTATTGTTGAGTGGGTTTGTGGTCAATTTAAACCACTCGGAAACAATATGTTTCGGATTTCGTTAGATAGGTCATGGCCAAATACAGCTAATTATATAGGTGTCAGACAAAGGGGTTCTGATACGATAAGACCTATCTTTCAGCCCTGTGGTCTTACATTACCTAAAAACACAACAGGAACAAAACAACAAATTACCTTCAATAAGCTTGAAGATGTAGCAGAAGGCACGAAATCTGTTCCACTTGTAGCATCTACAGATGCGAATCTTCCTGTGAACTTTTATGTAGTTGCTGGTCCTGCAATAATAGATCATAACCAATTGGTTTTCACTAAGATACCGCCTAAAAGTAAATTTCCAGTTAGCGTTACAGTTGCGGCATGGCAGTGGGGTAAAAACACGGAACCCAAAATAAAAATGGCTGACATAGTAAAACAGACCTTCAAAATAAATAAGCGCTAAGAAAGTTGCAAATTGCAGAAAATCAGAGGCAGGTTACAGGTTACTAGTTACAAATTACGGGACTTAAGTTACAATTAGCAGGATGCTATTAACAAATGAAAGATGTGATTTTGATAATAGTTCACTGAAGTATTGGCAACTAATTTTTCATTTCCCTAAACCCTGAAACTAGTAACCTGAAACATGAATCAAATAACTAGAATCTTGAATCCTGTTACTTTCAACTTGCACCCGGCAATTTGAAAACTGTAACCCATTTTGCGGCTAATTTCAATTTACCTGTAAACTAATTCACAAAGTCTGATAAAGAAAAGTAGACTCAATAATGAATTTGAGTATTTTTACACAAATATTCTCCTTGCGGAATCAAGGAAATAGACTTAAGATAATCAATCACATTATGAGGTTTAGCTTTTCCATAATATTGTTTTCAATTTTTTCGGCAACGTTTTTGAGTTGCACGCAGCAAATTGACTATAATAGTTCAAGTAATACCTCCTCTTCATCCTCCACTTCAACATCGGGGGGAGGAACTAGCAACCCATACAAACCCAATTACGTGCCATTAAGTCCTACAGGCGACACCTCAATTTGGCACCCAAAAGCAGATACTGCAAGCTATAAATTGGTATTGACTCCAACATTTGTTACCCCTTGTGCAACATCAAATGCAGTTGTTTCTTTTACGTTAACAGGAACGGGTATCCCTGCAAATGCGACTTATGAATGGTATTTTGGCGATAACAATTCACAAACGACTACTACTGCAACAGTTAATAACACCTATAAATACGTTAATCAATCATATACTGTATTGGTAAAAGTTGATACCGGAAATAAAAGTAGCATCGCACAAATTACAAAAACAATTACAGTGCCTTCGTCAACAAGTACACCTGTTGCAGTATTCACATCGCAACAACAAGGTGTCGGGGCAAAAGGGGTTACATTTGGCTTCAATGCAGGCACTTCTACCGTAACTAAAGGAACTATTACAAACTATCATTGGACTTTTGGAGATGGCAGTTCTCCGATAGATACAGCAGATTTTTTTATTACGCACACTTACAGTCAAATTAATATTATACAAAAAGATACAGTACGACTAACTGTAAAAAGTGATGCAGGTTGTTTAGCTAGTGTATACAATATTGTAAGCATACCCAATTAATCAAATAAACGTTAGATTTCTAAATTATGAAGCAATTACTTCAACTGATAATAATAGCACTACTGTTTTCGTCTTGTACAAAACAAGTGGATTCTACCACCTCAACCACCGACACTACAAGCACAAACACGGGTACTACAAGCACAGTAGCACCAAAAGTTAAGTTCTTTAATGTGATGGATTACGGCCCTGTAAATGTGCTAATGAATAATAAAACGATTAATTCTTCGCTCAAAACCTGGTATCCGACAACTTACCAAACAGCTTTAATTGGTACAAATACTGTGGTAGTAAAATTTGGAGGCGATACAACTAGAATAAACGTCACAATCGATTTATTGGCAGGTAAAAATTACTCTTGTTTTATTTATCGGGTAGGTTATAACTGGAAAATATCCTTAGTACCAGACAATTTCACGACACCCACAAGTGGCAACACAGCTGTAAGATTGTTAGACTTTAGAACACAAGCGTATTTTACATTTATCAATTTGGTATTAAATTCTGCCGGCACTTCCTCCTTAACCTACAATACCCGGAACTTTTTAGATCATCAGAGTTACAGCTACTTCACCACATTCTCAACAATTCCTTCGGGAAATTATACCTATACTGTCTTTGATAATTCATCCGGAACAAAGCTAAAATCAGATGCCCTAGTCTTTCTTTCTACAAATGTTTATACCTTGATATTGATGACAAAGGCCGACCTATCCCCTACCGATGCATTACAAAATATACAAGTGGATTGTGAAACTAATTATTAACTGCAGGCAGTATTAAGGAATTTGAACTTTGAATTATAGGTTATGAATGAATAATTAATCATTTAGTAGCCTAAATATAAGTAGACAATTTATTCCCCTAAAATTTGTTGATCTTTTATAAATAACTCTTTCCATAATCATATTTTCCGAGTGAATAAAAACTTTATTTAGATAATATTTAGGTTAATTCCCATTTACCTAAATATTATTGTAAAATTGCATGGCAGGGATTATCATTTCATTTGTAAATAAGAAGAAGATAAGGCTGCAAAACAAAATGATGACTACTTATGAGTAAGATTAATTTTAGCAGTTTTACGATTGGCATTGAAGAGGAATATATGGTTCTTGATCCTAAAACTAGAGAACTAAAAAGTCATGAACAAAAGATTGTCATTGAAGGGCAAAAGCTGCTAAAAGATAAAGTGAAGGCCGAAATGCATCAGGCAGTAGTAGAAGTAGGAACGGATATTTGCAAAAATATTGATGAAGCCTACGGTGATGTACTTGGATTACGTACAAATATTGCAAACATTGCGGGAAATTATGGCTTCATGTTAGGCGCAAGTGGCACTCATCCTTTTAGTCATTGGCATAGTCAATTAATTACAGACAATGTACGTTATCAGGCCCTTGTAAACGAACTTCAAGATGCCGCACGTAGCAACCTAATCTTTGGATTGCATGTTCACATTGGTATTATGGATCGGAAATTAGCCATTCATATTGCAAATACTGCCCGCTATTTCCTGCCACATGTATATGCATTAAGCACGAACTCGCCATTTTGGGAAGGTCGTAAAACAGGCTATAAATCTTATCGGTCTAAAGTTTTTGACAAGTTCCCCCGAACCGGTATTCCCGAATACTTTGAAAGTATTGAGGCTTATGATAACTTTATAAACCTACTGATTAAAACTAATTGCATTGATAATGCAAAGAAAATATGGTGGGATATGCGGGTACACCCGTTTTTTAATACTATTGAATTTAGGGTTTGTGATGTACCACTTTCGATTAATGAAACGATGGCGATTGCGGCATTGTTTCAAGCTATCTGCGCTAAACTCTACAAGCTACGTAATCAAAACCTTAACTTCATGATTTATCAGCGTGCCCTTATCAACGAAAATAAATGGCGTGCTAGTCGATATGGAATAGATGGTAGTCTAATAGATTTCGGAAAAGAAATTGAAGTTCCTACACGTAGATTAATACTAGAACTGCTCGACTTTGTCGATGACGTAATTGATGAGTTAGGTAGTCGTCACTATATTAAATATATTGAGAAAATGCTTGAGAAGGGAACAGGGGCGGATAGACAATTGAAGGTTTATGAAGAAACAAAGAATATGATAAAAGTAGTTGACTATATCAATAAAGAATTCTTATCAAAAGAATAATTGAATATTAGTAGTAAATAATCAGGAGAGGAAATAATTCCTATTGTAGTAAGGTTATTGATTATTTTGAATGATATTAAAATCTATTAAATATTTACAAAGAATAACTCATTGAAATAAACATTGAATATAGATATTAGATAACAAAAAAGGTTTGGTCAGAAATTTATCTAACCAAACCTTTTGTAGTAAATAATTTATTAATTAAGCAATTGCCTTAGCAGCATTTGCTTTTTTTGCTAATTTACTTTTAAGATTAGCAGCTTTATTCTTATGAATAATACCTCTTTTCGCTAATTTATCAATCATTGAAACAACTGTAGGAAGTTTCTCTGTGTATTCTGAAGAACCTACACTCACTTTCAAATCGCGAATTGCATTACGAGTTGTCTTTCCGTAATAGCGATTACTATCTCTACGTTTTGCTGCTTGACGTGTATCCTTCTTGGTAGCCTTATGATTTGCCATTGTAAAATATTTTTTCGGATTGCAAATGTAGGGGTATCATTTGATTTAAAGAAATATTAATTCAAACTTTATTTTTCAACATCCTTTCACGATATCGTTATCTGAAAAAAATATTAATAACAACTAAAAAAATATTGCAGATACATAAGTTTAGTATACGATATTTGCCACCAATTATTTTAAAACATTTAAGAATAACCGGGCAAAATGAAGGATTTTTCGTACATCACCAACTCGCACCCTAGTTACATTGAAGGTCTATATAAAGATTTTCTAAAAGACCCTAACAGTATTGATCCTGATTTAAGGAAATTTTTTGAAGGTTTCGACTTTGCAGTAGCAAATAATGCAGCAAGCTCTTCTTCTGTTCAAGAAGATTCAGTGTCAACTTCAAGTGTAGCTTCTAATGTTGCGTCAGTTCAACCTCTTTCCGATTCAAATACGATCGACAACTCTACAGATTGGCATAAAGAAATTAATGTATATAGATTAATACTCGGATATAGAAACAAGGGACATTTGATTGCTAAGACAAATCCCATACGTACAAGAATAGATAGGGGTGCTAATCTTAATCTCTCTTTTTTTGGACTTTCTGAAAATGATTTAGATACTACTTTCAAAGCTGGCAGCCTGATAGGATTGGGTTTTACTACGCTTAGAAATATTCTGGCACATTTAACTAATGTATATGCAAATCATGTTGGTGTAGAATTTAAATACATCAGTGACCAAAAGAAGGTGGATTGGATAACTAACGAATTAGAAAGAAATTTTTCTAACCCAATTCCTTTAAAAAAGAAAAGAAGAATTCTTGAGAAATTAAATCAAGGAGTCATCTTCGAAAAATTCTTACATACTAAATATATTGGTCAAAAGCGTTTCTCACTTGAAGGAGGTGAAACTACAATTGCTGCATTAGATGCTATTGTGAATACTGCCGCTGAATACGATGTTAAGGAAGTTGTAATTGGTATGGCACACCGGGGTAGATTGAATGTTTTAGCAAACATAATGGGTAAAACCTACGAACATATCTTCAGTGAATTTGAAGGCACTGCCGTTATGGACCAAACTATGGGAAGCGGAGACGTTAAATATCACATGGGATATGGCAGTGAGGTCACTACTGATAACGATAAAAGTATTCACTTAAAATTAATGCCCAATCCATCACACCTTGAAGCTGTAGATCCCGTTGTTGTTGGGTTTGCAAGAGCAAAAGCCGATGTATTATATGATAGTGATTTTGACAGGATTTTACCTGTTCTAATACATGGAGACGCTTCAGTAGCAGGACAAGGTATTGTTTACGAAGTATTGCAAATGAGTTATCTAAAGGGGTATTATACAGGTGGGACAATTCACTTCGTAATTAATAACCAAATTGGATTTACTACCGACTTTGAAGATGCAAGAACTGCTGATTACTGTACCTCAGTAGCTGCAATGGTTCAGGCACCTGTACTTCATGTTAATGGTGATGATCCTGAAGCGGTTATCAGATGCGCAGAAATTGCTGCAAAATACCGTCAAGAGTTTAATAAGGATATATTTATTGACATGGTTTGTTATCGCAAACACGGTCATAATGAAGGGGATGATCCGAAGTATACACAACCTCAATTGTATGCATTAATTGATAAACATGTTAATCCTCGTGAGCAATATGTAAAATATCTGATCGAAAACGGTGAACCTGATGCGCAAACTTTGGCTAAGGAAATGGAGAAAAAATTCTGGGCCGATTTGCAAGAAAGACTCGACGATGTAAAACAATCGCCTTTGCCTTATAAAGCTCAAAAGCCTGAAATAGTTTGGGAAAGCATGATTAAGGCGCAAAGTGAAAACTTTGATTTTTCTCCCGACACTTCTATTACTACAGAAACAGCAAATATGTTGTTTGATGGGCTAATGAAATGGCCTGAAGGCTTCAAGCCACTTAAAAAAGTAGATAAATTAATTCAGGAGAAAGTTAAATTACTTGAAAATGAGCATAAAATTGATTGGGCAACGGGTGAATTAATGGCTTATGGTTCACTACTATTAGATGGAAACATTGTAAGAATGAGTGGTCAGGATGTTCAAAGAGGTACATTTAGTCACCGACATGCCGTATTAAGAGATGAAGAAACTAATAAAGGCTACAATCGATTAAACCATTTTACAGGCGATCAAGCTAAGTTTAGAGTCTATAATTCGTTATTAAGCGAATATGGTGTACTTGGTTTCGAGTATGGATATGCACTTGCAAACCCAAATGCACTCGTTATTTGGGAGGCACAGTTTGGAGATTTCTCTAATGGTGCACAAACAATGATTGATCAGTTCATTACTGCAGGAGAACAAAAGTGGCAACGTCAAAATGGACTAGTAATGCTGCTTCCTCATGGCTACGAAGGTCAAGGTCCTGAACATAGTAGTGCAAGACTAGAAAGATACTTGCAAATGGCTGCTGAATTAAATATTGTAATTACAAACGTTACTACTGCCGCCAATTTATTTCATGTACTAAGAAGGCAGCTTACCTGGAAATTTAGAAAGCCTCTAATTAACTTCTCACCGAAGGCTAATTTAAGAAACCCTGCAACCTACAGTCCTATTTCAGAACTTACGAATAGTACGTTTAAAGAAATAATTGACGACAATTTTGTAACCGATGCAACTAATGTTAAAAAAGTATTGTTCTGTAGTGGTAAACTCTCATACGAATTAGTAGAAAAACAACATAAGGAGAACAAGACAGACATTGCGATTGTTAGATTAGAGCAATTATATCCATTACCAACGAAGCAACTTGAAGCATTGAAGAAAAAATATTCAAGGGCTATGTGGTTTTGGGTACAAGAAGAACCATTAAATATGGGTGCAGCTTCTTTTCTTCAAATGAACTTGAAGACGATAAATTTTGGTGTTATTAGTCGTACAGCAAGTGCATCAACAGCTACCGGATATTCGAAAGTACATGCAAAAGAGCAAGCAGAAATAATAGAAACAGCCTTTAATATTTAAGGCGCAACAAAAAAGATTAAAAGAAATAATATATTATATGATAGATATTAAAGTACCTACAGTAGGGGAATCAATCAGTGAAGTTACGCTCCTTAAATGGATTAAAAAAGAAGGTGAATACGTTGAACGCGATGAGATTATTGCAGAACTCGAAAGTGAAAAAGCAACTTTCGAGGTAAATGCAGAACAAGCAGGTTTATTAAAGCATTTGGCAGCAGAAGGAGATACTATACTTATAGGCTCTGTTCTAGCACAAATTGACGAAACGGCTTCAAAACCTTTAGTAACATCTGCACCTGCTGCAGAGAAGATAGCGCCTGCTGTACCAAAGCCACCTACTACAGTATTTGCTACCGAAGTAAAGGCTTCACCAGTGGCATCAGCAATAATTGCAGATAAAAAAGTAGATACAAATGCCATCACTCCAAGTGGTGCAGGCGGAAAAATAATGAAGAGTGATGTACTAGATGCCCTTGCTAACCCTGGAAAGCAAGCATTTGCTGGTAATCAACTATTTACTCGCAATGTTCGGGTTGAAAAAATGAGTAACCTTCGTAAGACTATCAGCAGAAGGTTAGTTGAAGCAAAGAATACCACAGCAATGCTCACTACTTTTAATGAAGTAGACATGGGTAAAATAATGGAAGCTCGTAAACAACATAAAGATAAGTTCAAGGAAATTCATGGTGTAAATCTTGGATTTATGAGCTTTTTTGCTAAGGCATGTGCCATTGCATTAGGAGAATGGCCATCTGTAAATGCTTACATCAGTGGAGATAGCTTGCAATTTCACGATTATGCCGACATTAGTATTGCAGTTAGTACACCTAGAGGATTAACTGTACCTGTTATTCGAAATGTTGAAAGCCTTAGTATGGCTGAGATTGAAAAAGCAGTTGTTGTTTTAGCAACAAAGGCTAGAGATAGTAAACTTACTGCCGAAGATTTACAAGGCGGAACGTTTACCATTACAAATGGAGGAGTTTTTGGAAGCTTAATGAGTACACCAATTATCAATATTCCTCAGAGTGCCATACTTGGAATGCATAAAATACAAGATAGGGCAATGGTTATTGATGGTAAAATAGAAATACGCCCTATGATGTACCTCGCTCTAAGTTATGACCACAGAGTTATTGATGGCCGCGAAAGTGTTAGCTTTTTGGTGCGAATAAAAGAGTTATTAGAAAACCCTCAGCTATTATTAATGGGTAAAGATCCTGTTAAGACTTTACTAGATTTGTAAATATTAATTTTAGATGGAAAGCTTTAAGTTTACAAAGAATACGAATAACACATTAAGGTTACACCTTAAATATTAAAAAAAGAGAGGACATTATTAATTCAATTAATGTCCTTTCTTTTTAACTTTAAATTTTGTCCCTAACTTGTACGATATTTTACTCAGAACGCTCTTCAATAAAAACCATCTTAATTCACACTTAGTACGAATTTCCATTTGCTAATTACAAATTCCACTATATCCCCTCAATCACTATAACAATCTCTCCTTTTACAGCTTTACTTTTAAAGTAATCAGCAACTTCCCTTAAAGTACCACGCTTATTTTCTTCAAATACTTTTGTCAATTCTCTACTTACACAACATTTTCTCTCTGCGCCAAAATAGACGACAAATTCTTCCAACGATTTTACCAATCTCATTGGGCTTTCATATAAAATAATTGTTCTTTCTTCTGTTGCTAGCTGCTTTAATTTAGTTTGTCGTCCCTTTTTCAAGGGCAAAAAACCTTCAAAAACAAAACTATTTGTAGTCAATCCACTGTTAACAAGCGCAGGAACAAAAGCAGTAGCACCAGGTAAACATTCAACCTTCACATCACAACCAATACATTCCCTTACTAATAAAAATGCAGGGTCACTTATAGCGGGAGTACCTGCATCTGTAATCAGAGCAAAGGTTTTACCTGCTAGCATTTGTTGAACTAAGTGAGCCACAATTTTGTGTTCATTGTGTTGATGATAAGGAGAAAGAGGCTTTTGAATGGCATAATGATTCAGTAACCTTGAAGAAGTTCGTGTGTCTTCACACAAAATAACATCAACACTTTGCAGTATTTCTATAGCCCTAAAAGTTATATCTTTTAAATTGCCTAGTGGTGTTGGAACGAGATACAGCATTATTCTGCTATTATTTCTTCAATCTCAAATTTTTCCATTACAGCATTTGCTAATAATTTCTTTCCCGCTTCTTCAGCAACTATTTTCGCTGCATCTTCATTAATTGCATTTACCTGCAAGGTAATGTGTTTTCCTACTCTCACATCTTCAACAGTACCTAACCCTAAATTGTGTAACCCTGCCAATACAGCCTTTCCTTGAGGATCTAATAAATTCTTTAACGGCATTACTTTAATATGTACTGTATAAATCATACTCTATTTTGTTTAAAAACTAATGAAACTGTTATATAGGCTGCAAATGTAATTGGAACAGCTATCCATCTCAAAATAACTGCCGTAATTGTTGCTATAATTCCTATAATAATGAAAGGTAAAAAACTTTTTATTGATGGATTTTTGAATTTTAATGCTTGCATAGGTAATTTGGATACCATCAAATAACTAGTAAAAAATACTATTACATACCAAAACCAATGGTTTGTTAATACACTATTTATGAGAGTTGAATTATTATATCTATAAATTAATGGGAAAGAGGCTATAAATAATCCTGCAGCGGGAATTGGGACTCCTTTGAATCCAAAACTCTGTTCAGTATCAATATTAAATCGACCCAAACGATAGGCACCTGCACAAGGTAAAATAAAAGCAGGCATTAACCAAAGTGTATTAACATCGAGACCATCAGGTTGCTGAGCAAAACTTAGGCGTAGAAATTGATAAATGATCATTCCCGGTGCAACTCCAAAACTTACCACATCAGCAAGACTATCTAATTGTTTTCCCATATCAGAAGTAGCACCAAGTAATCTAGCAATAAACCCGTCAAAGAAATCGACAACAGCCGCTATAGCGATAAACATAGTCGCAATACAAATTTTTTCGGGTATCACAACAAGATTATCGCCACTTAAATCAGTAGTCAAAATTAGACCTGTTTGAACAGTATATACAATGGCAAGACATCCAAAAAATAAATTCAACAGTGTGAAAATATTCGGAATTTGACTAACTAAACTATAATTCTCCTTTTTATTACTCTGCATTAAACTTTAATTTTCAAATAGTTATTAATCCTAAATAAATTACTTGTCCTACTTATTTTGACCATTCATCAAAGCCTCAATTTCCTCCACAGTAATTGGAATATTTCTCATCAAATCAATATTCCCACTTTCAGTAAGCAAAATATTATTCTCGATCCTAATACCTAACTTTTCTTCTTCTATATATATCCCAGGTTCTACTGTCAATAACATACCCGCTTCTAAAGGAGCAGTTCTTGTTCCTAAATCATGTACATCAATTCCAAGATGATGAGAGATTCCATGATACAAGTATTTTCGATAGGCTTTATCCTTAGGATTTTGATTTTCAACTTCTTCATTTGTCAACAACCCTAATTTTATGAATTGAATAGTCGCTTCCTCTCCTACTTTATCTGTATATTCTGTAATTGTAATTCCAGGTTTCAGTAAGCCCTTTGCATAGTTATGAATTGCTAAGCAAGCATTATAAATTTCCTTTTGTCGGGAAGTAAACTTTCCATTTACAGGAATTGTCCGAGACAAATCAGCACAGTACCCGCCATATTCAGCACCAAAATCCATCAATAGCAATTCACCATCTTTGCATTCAGCGTTATTGCTAACATAATGTAATGTTCTTGCCCTATCGCCACTAGCGATTATACTTCCATAAGCTTCTCCCGTTGCTCTATTTCTAAGAAACTCATGTATTATTTCTGCTTCAACTTCATATTCCATGACACCAGGCTTAACAAAACGACAAATTCGCTCAAATGTCTTATGGGTAATTTCAATTGCAGTATTTACGACTTCAATCTCTTCAGAAATTTTTATACTTCTTAATGTTTTTAAAATCTTAGCTGAACGGAAATAATAATGCAACGGATACTTCCGTTTCATCTCATCTATAAATCTATATTCCCTCGTTTTAATTTCACTTGCCTTTCTGTCATTTTCATTCGTATTTAGGTAGATATTATCAGCTGCATGAATCCAAGGCTGCAAATAAGAATCTAAAGAATCGACCCAAATTATCGTTTTTATCCCAGAAATAGCAGTTGCTTCTGCAGCCCTTAACCTTTTTCCATCCCATTTTTCTTTAAGTTCTACAGGACGAACTAAAACTAAGACTTCTCGAAATTCAGGATCTTGATTATCAGGAAACAATATTAAAAGACTATCTTCTTGTTCAATTCCTGACAACCAAAAAAGATCACTATTTTGTTCAAAATGGTGTAAAGAATCGCCATTTTTAGGAAACTCATCATTACTTACAAAAATCGCAATACTATTTGGCAGCAATTCGGCAGCAAAACGTTTACGGTTCTTTATAAAAATTGTAGAATTTAAAGGTAAATATTTCATCTATTTTATTTAAAGGGTGCAATATAAATGTTTTATACTTTCGAATGATCTTCTTCAATCAAAAGTCATAATAGCACAAAAAGATTGGTATTTTTTTGTTATAAATAAGTTTCAATTGGAAAGTAATTACAAAAAAAGCACTTGCAAATTAATTTACAAGTGCTTTAAACAAGTGATTCCGCAGAGGCTCGAACCTTTTATATCTTTTAATTGAAAATCAATTGTTAACAACCTTTCTAAAGAACTAGGTGAAGTTTTAGCACCTTTAAATCACCGATAATAACCATTTATTTGAACTTCAAATATTTCACAAATTAAGTACTTTTAAATGACTAATCAAAATCTGATCCTTCTTCTAAAAAATGACAATTTTTAATATTAGCATGGCAATATGATATTATATTTACGACAAGTAACACATTAATAAAATCTATCTCACAGATAAGCTAAAACTCTTAATGTATTTTAATTCTTTGCACAGTTCAAACCTCTTTCAAAAAGTACTTTTATGATTTTTGGGTTTCTTTATCTACTTTCTAAGAGATTATAATCAGCTATATAACTCCGATTCTGACTATTTTATCATAGGGTACAATATTGATGTTTTTTTCATACTATTAGGTACTTATGGAAATGAGTATATCTTATTTGTGTTTTTGTATTAAGCAAAAAAAGAAAACGGCATTAATAGGAGTATTCAATTTATATCAATTTGTCAGAAATCAAGAAAGCACTTTTGGTTACGTTTTATATTCCTAATATAAATCGTATTCAAAATCAATAATAACCTATAACTATAAGTCCAATGTCGTTAAGTTAAGGAAGGTTTTGCATTGAGCGAAGCCTTCCTTTGTATTCAGAATATTCTTAACTAAACGACATTGACTATAAGTCCCCTAAACCTTATCATCCTTTTAATGGTTGAAACAAATTTACCTTTGAATGAGACTTTTTGAAGTATTTTATAATTACTAAAGGGTTTAATTTTGAGTAATAAGCATCAAGTATGATATTTCCCCATTTGTCAATTTTAATTTTAATTTATTTGCATTTTTTTGCAACTAAAAATGAATATTTCAATTTAAATTTAAAATTTATTTTATTACAGGTATATAAAACTCTTCTTAATTACTAACATTCATTTGTTGTGGATGACGTCTCCTTTATAAAGTTTAAATTTATTTCTAACTCTCGGTATTAGTATTGAGTTTAAATTTACTACCTAAAAATTGATTACAAGAAAATGAATAATAAAAGTATTCAATTATGCTTTATTAATACCCTCTTATTCCTTGTTGTTTTTACAGCAAAAATATTTTCACAAACAAAAATATTTGTTGATTCTAGTATAACAATCTCTGGAAATGGTAAAGCGTGGTCTTCTGCCTATAAAAGGTTGAGTGATGCATTGAGTTTTGCTAATTACAACAAAGGGAATTATACCATAAATGTGGCACAAGGTACCTATCTTCCAACTGATGTAAATGGAACAACTACAAAGAATAGGGACTCTAGTTTTATCATCTACAGAAAGGGTATCAATATTTTCGGGGGCTTTCCTGCTGGAGGGGGGGCGAGAAATAGTAAACAATATGTAACTAGGCTTAGTGGGGATATTGGCAATGCAGGCAATGTTGACGATAATCTTTACCACGTTTTATTAGTTGCGATTAATAGCAACACATCAGATTCATTATTATTAGACGGTATTAACATTGAGGGGGGCAATGCAAATAGCACCACAACAGATATTGTAAATGGTATCTCATTTAGTAATAGTTCTGGAGGAGGAATTTTTATTAACAATAATAGTGGTACAACCATTAATAATGTTTATATCAACAATTGTTTGATTCAAAATAATAATTCCTCTGAAAGTGGCGGGGGAATACAAGATTATAATTGTACAATTTCAATGATTGGCTCCTTTATTTACAATAATTCAACAACGAAATGGGGTGCAGGAGTAAACAATGAGGCTGGAGGCTCTATAATATTTATGAATGACGTATTTGCTAATAATTATAATTCAAACGGTCTCGGTGGCGGTGTAAGGGTATCAGGTAGTAATGACTCGAACCAAATTATCAATTGTACATTTACCAATAATGGTGCTCAAACAGGCGGGGCTATTAGGGTAGCGAGTCTAGGTACGGCAACATTATATGTTCACAATTGTATTTTCAACGGTAACTATAGTGGCAGCGATTTTACTTCTACTAAAGCTGATATAAGTAACGGTTTGTCGGATGCAAACCTTAGTATTGATTTTTCCTGCATTCAATCCAATCAAAATTGCAATATATGTTTACCCACTAGATCAAATCCCTTATTTACTAATATTTCAAACCCATTAGGCAATGACGGCTTTTTTGGAACGGCAGATGATGGGCTTACTTTAACAAAAGTCAGTCCTTGTATTGCCGTTGGCAATGTGCCAATATTTACTAAATTTAATCAATCAAATGAAGATATAACTGGTAATCCAAGGATTATTGGTGGTAATATTGATATGGGCGCTTATGAATTTCAATCATTATTGTCCATTGTTACTAAAGGTTCATTTGGTGAATTATCATGGTGTCCCGGTAGTCCCTCTTCTACCTACAATAGTTTTCTTGTTTCAGGTAGCCAACTTGTGGATAGTGTTTTAGTTACTGCACCAACAGGCTTTGAACTATCACTTTCTGTAAATAGTGGATTCAACACTTCCCAAACATTGTTTCCATCAAATGGCGTACTTCTTTCAACTACAATATATGTAAGAATGAGTGCAATAGCTATAGGTTTAACAAGTGGCAATATTGTTGTTACCTCTAAGCAAGCAAATACACAATACCTGCCAATAAGTGGTGTCTCTAATAGCCATGCTACACCTATAAAAGCCACTATAAACGGACCGATAAGAACATGTGATAGTTTGCCTGTAACTTTTACTATAACTACGAATATTACTGATAGCGTGAAGTGGAATTGGAATTTTGGAAATGGAGATACTTCTTTATCTCAAAATCCGTTTCCTGTTTATTTCACAACAAAAAAAGAAATAGTGACAACAGATACTGTATTGCTTGTAACGGTTTTTAAGAATTGTTATGATACCGCTCCTCGACATATTATTACGGTTTATCCTAAACCACTTATAGACCTACAACCACAGGGTAAAAATGTTTGTGAAGGAACAACAATAAAACTTGCTGCCTTTGATGGTAAAATAGGCGGATACAAATGGTCGTCAGTACCAATTAATAAATTAATAAGTAACGATTCCATTCAATTGGTTAGTCCTAATATAACTACAAGCTATTATGTAACCGTAACCAACCAATTTGGTTGTATTAATACTGATTCTACCTCCATATATGTGCAACAACATTTTTCTTTATCCTATCCTAAAGATACTTTTGTATGTGTAGGTAATTCAGTTCAATTATCAGTTTCAGGTGCATCTAAATATGCTTGGCTAGCTGATAGTTCAACGCTTTCAAACACTTTTTCTAATCCGTCAAGTCCCACTGCAACCCCTGTAAAACCAATAACTAACTATAAGTTTGTAGCAAGTGATCAATATGGTTGCTTTAATGATACCGGGCTTATAAAAGTGGAAGTTCATCAGTTTCCTACGTTAACAACAGTGAGTCCAATTGTGGTTGTAACCGGCGATTCTATCCAATTACAAACTTTAGCATCTCCTGATGTTGTTTCTTATCAATGGTTGCCGGAAACTTACTTGAAGTGTTCTGATTGTGCAAAGCCATATAGTGTACCTAAGTCGAATATCAGTTATACTATAACGGCAACAACCAAATTTGGCTGTTCAGTGAAGGCAGGAATTTCTTTGGGTATTGTCTGTTCTAATTCAATCTATTTTCCTAATGCATTTAACACTTCGGGAGGAAATTACAGTTTTTATCCTAAAGGAAAGGGCATCAGGAGTGTAAAATATTTCAGAATTTACAATAGGTATGGTCAAGTAGTTTTCGAAAAACACGATATGCAATTAAATGATGCATCTGTAGGATGGGACGGAACATTTAAAGGGATCAAGCAAACTAGTGGTACTTATGTATATACCGCAGAAGCGCAATGTGATACCGGAGATTTAATTCCGTTGCAGGGAACAATTGTTTTGTTTTGATAAAAAGGACGAAAGCAGATAAGGGGTATTACTCAAGTGTTTTTACCACAAGGGGCACAAGGTTTTGAACAAAGTAACACAAGAAACAGTATATATTTCAGGTACTTATCTGCCAATTATTTAAAAAGAAGTCCTTGTGTTCCTTGTTTTTTCTTCGTTGCCTTTGTGGCAAAACCTCCTGAGTAGTAAGTAAGTAAGTAAGTAAGGTAATGGTATTATAAGATTCGTTTTTTATTCTAAGATATATTAGGTGACGATTAATTATAAAATACACTACTAAAGTGTTGAGTTCGGAGCATGACATGTTTTATTTTTCATTTTAAAAATAAGTCTTTCTAATCACTCTAATCATTTTAGCTGTGGTATAAAACGCACTTAATTACTTATTTTCCAAATTCCCAATACAGCATCAATAAGTGTGCTGCTGACCAACTAAAATTAGGCGCTCTAAATCGCTCACCAGTACTAGGATTATAGTTCTCATTGATTGGTTCGCTAGCAGTAAGCCCTTTAAGCCTAGTAAATACTTGATGAGTGTAGGTGTCTGCCAACTCTTTATTGCCATAATTTCTTATGCCAGAAATACCAAAATATACTTGATCAATCCAAACGGGGCCTCGCCAATAGGTATCGTATTTAAATTCAGGATTGTCGGCACAAACAGTAGGAAATGGGATAAAGGTGGAGAATTTATTTGGCTTTTTATACATTTCAATAGCTGCTGCTGCTTTTTCTGGTGTAGCCAATTTAGTCCACAAAGGAATAAATGCTTCTGTCCCTTCTACACTTATAAAATTACCATCTATTTTTTTATCATAATAAAACCCTTTCTCTTTGTCAAAGAAATAATCATCTATTTTCTTAGCATCAAAAGTGTCGTCGTAAGGCATTTTAACAATGCTTGACATTATTTTCAAAAGCTTATTTTCAAAAAACAAAAAGGCATTCAAGTCAACCGATTCTTGATTCATACTCCACGCTGTAGGACCGTTTTGTACCAATTGAATACCATCAAAACGAACCGCATTATCCATTCCGCTTTCAAATCTGGCATTTTTAACCAAGCCATTAGAACATCCGTATTCACAAATCCCGTTTTGGTCGTGGTCACGATTTTTATACCACCAACGATTATATTTTACCAACTTAGGAAACATGTATTGAAGGAAATCTATATCTTTTTTTTCTTTATATATTTCCATTACAGCCCAAGTCGCTAGAGGTGGTTTGCTATCTCTATAATTATTTCTTGCTTTATTGGAGAAAACATTATCAGAGATCATACCGTCCTCGGCTTGATAATCGAACAATGCTTTTACTTGATCTTTAGCTAAGTCAAGTGCAAAATGTGACAATGCTACAGCATGTTTCCATGAGTCCCACGCCCAAAATCCATTAAAATTAGCATTGGAATTTGACGGGATAACGCCTTCGTGCAATATATCGCCTTTTGCAGAGCGCCAATTAGCAATTAGTGTTACCACGCTTTTTACAGCGATTCGATTGTAGGCATCAGGCAAATCTTTGCGAAGTGCTTTTGACAAGTATTCATTCCATCGTTGTTTTGATTGTTCAATACTCATGACTGCATTTTGCAGTACTTTTACTGAATGAGCAGCCGCTGAATCCTTTTCTTTTTGGTTGCTAAAAAATGATATTAGTACATATTCGCCATCCGAATATTTAGTGCTTGTGGCAGAATAGCTTTTATCGGATATTTCTAAATTGAAACTTTTGGGAAAAGTAACAGTGAGCAATTCGCCTTTTGCTAGTTGCACATTCAGGCTATTATTTTCCTTTTTTATGATAGCATTTGCAAGCCAAATAGTAGAACTAATGTTCCATTTTACATGTTTAGAATTCAATTGTAAGATCGCATGGTTTTTATCAATAAAAAAAAGTTGCTGTTCGACCTTTATACTTTCATATTGGCTGCTCATATAGGCAAAGCCAGGAAAATAAGATACACTATCACGCTTAAACTGATTGGATTTAATTTTTTGTCCATTTTTTTCAACCCCTATTTCAGCAATTGACTTACTAATCCATGTTCGATCTTCAATAGTAAAAGGACCACAAAAACCATTAACCCAGTCGCTTGCACTTGGATTTGTAAACCCAATCCATGAGCCTGCATCAGAAAATAAACTAGCACTATACTTTGCCGTGTAAATAGGCATGGTAGGAGTAAAAGAAATATCTAATATTTGAGGGTATTTCTCGGCAATTTTCTTTTCTTTATCTGTGCCAGTTACGCTTAAAGCAGCAAATAGTGCTACAATAAATAATGAAAATTCTTTAGGCATATTCTTTATAATTTTAAATTTATAATAATTCCTACTGATTTCTTTTTAAATATTTCTATTCAGTTGATTAATTGAGTTCTATTTTGTCAGCAGTTCACTATGCTTTGTCCCTTTCATTTCAAATTTTGATAAAGATTATTAAATGACTATTGAACTTTCTATTTCAGGATTAATTTTGTACAACCTTCTATACTAATTGCATTTAGATCTCTATTAGGATATTGGGCTTAATACCTCTTTAGATTGAAAAAGCATCTAAAAGGCTGACAATACTATAAATTTTTTGCTATTTCTATCATGTGAAAAACATCATTTTCTTTATCTTCATTTACTAATGAGAAATCGCTTTTTAATGGACCTCTGTTTGCAAAAGCTCCATCTTTGATTGTGAATATTTTTTCAACCCATTTCTTACTATTAGTTTTAGTAATGGTTATTCCTATTTTATCTGGATTTAACTCGCTGTCATATCTAAAAGAAAATTTACCAATTCCTTCATCTAGATAAATGATTTTAAAACTTACAGAGCCCTTTTCCTTTTGAGATAAAAAATTATCATCTAAATCAAAATACATTCGATTCTTATTACTTTCATTTTCAAAAGAGCGAGCATATCTACCATAAGGCTGATTAGTTGGACCCACCCTCCACAAGCCAACACTAGTCTCATTCGCGTCAATCTGATTTATAAACCGACCGTAGTTTCTAGCAATTAGCCCAAATCCAACATCATTTATTGCTTGCGCTTGATAAAGATAATTTTGCCCTTTAAGTGTTGTCGCAGCATCTATATCTCCCACTTTTGCACCATATTTTTTAAACTCTGATTCAATTTTTAATACCCGCTCCTTATTACTTTGAATTGCTTCTCCATATTTACTTTCGCTAAAACGTTCAGTATTTGCAGCATCTAGTACATCGCGAAATGCAATAAATGCGTATGGACTTGATTGAGGTTTTTTATAATAAGAATACTTTGAGCTTAATTCGAATCCTTCATTATATAAACCCGTTTTAACGGTATTATAATCAACTTCCCATAAATCTAAGCCTCTGTCAATAGTTGATATTGCAGTCCAGTAATAGTTCCAGATTTTATTTTCTTTGAAGATTTCCCCGTCTCCAAATTTAGAGAACTCACCTCGTACAAATTCAGGTTTCTTGCCATTCAGACCATAAAATGCCGGCCTTAATTCTTTGTCTTGCTTTATTTCATCATTTGCTTGATAACCTATTGCAATTGTAAATTGTTGCTTACGAAGATCTATCTTATAGGTCTTTCTAAGCCAATTGGCATAGAGCTGCTCACCCAATTTTTGTTCATTTTTTGATTTTACAAGTTCGTCGGCATCTCCCTCATTATCAACATTGAAAAGAAATTTTATGTGCTTAAGTTCTGGTCTGTCAAAAGCTTCATAAAAGCGAACAGTTGCCCCACTACAAAATTCAAGGTATTGTTGAGCACTAATTTTATATGCTGGATTTATGGGTGTGCCTTTGTAAAGTTGCTTATCTCCCGTAGAACCGAATGCAGGTTGTATAAATGAAAATGCCTCTCGATTTGCTTTTGGAAGACTAGCGATATGCTCCGCAAGCTTTCCAATAAATTTGTAGAAAAAATTAATATAATTTTTATCAAGGTAGTATGGAAATACATCTTTAGCACTTTTATTTCCACCTTTGCAGGCAACTTTTGGTACACCAAGGTCGTAGATCCATTCAGGTGAATGAGGTCCAGTCCATAAAACAAAGTAGTAATAATAATTTCCTTTAACTGCATTATCTATTTTTTCATCCATTCTTGTCCAATCATAGATATCCATTTGTGGTTCCAAATCACTCCATTTTATCCGATCTGCCATTCCTTTTATAAATGGGAACTTTTTGGTATTGATAGGCTCACTTGTTTTATTAACATAAAACCCAGACCATTTAGGCCGCTCAAAAGGCTCAACTTGCTCATTCAATGATTTTTGTGAGAATAATGAACTATTGATGCTAATTAATAAAAAACAGGTAATTGTCAGTCTATATTTTTTCATAATTAAACTTTTAAAGAGATTATTTATTGATTAAAGTTCCTTATTCAGTATTCAAAAGATTTATTCCCTTCATATTTCAGGATTTCAGACTGAATGACTGCTAAGAAATGATAACTACTGTATTTCATTTTATCATAGGTTAATGTTTTGATTCTAATGTTAATTTCAGCCATTTGACGAGTTGAGCCGCATAGTTCGAATTGATTTTGTTCCAAGCGCTCATACCATGTATTCCGCCTTCAATAGTTATAAGTTCTGCAGGAACGTTTGCCGCTTTTAGCTTTGCTAGGAAATTTACCGACTGTTCATAGGGTACAGTTTCATCTTTGTTACCGTGAAGCAGCAGAAACGGAGGAAGACCCGGCCTTATGTAAGTAGCAGGCGAGGCTTCTACGAGGAATTTGCGCGTGGCTTCATTGTCTCCAGTCACACCGAAATACGTACTGAAGTTGTAGGATGGTTTGCCATCGCTAGAGTTTAATCTGGAAAGCAAATCGGATGCGCCATATAAGGAAACAACTGCTGCTACTCGGGTGTCTTTCTGGCTCTTAGCACCAACCATATTGACGAGATAGCCTCCTGCCGACTCACCGATTAGGACAATGCGTGAACGATCGAAACGGTATTCTGCTACATGAGCCTTTACCCAACGAATTGCCGTTTCCAAATCCTCAACACTACTAGGATACTTGAAAGTAGGAGCAAGGCGGTAGTTGATACTCACCCATGCATAGCCCGCATCGGAGAGTGGTTTGAACAAGTGTTTGGACTGCTTTTGTTTGTCCCCCTTCGTGAATCCCCCTCCGTGAACAAGAATACAGACTGGAAAAGGTCCCTTTCCTTCTGGAACCGAAATATCCATCTTCAGTTCCTCTCCGCTAGCGATGCCATAAGTGAGATCAAGTTTTATGTTGGCTGTATCCGATACATTAAGGGTTTGCGCTTGAATAGTACAAACAAATAGTACGCTGTACAAAAGAACATAATTTTTAATCCCTACTATTTTCTTCATCTTGTTGTTTATTAAAACGACTTCTAATTCAAATGCCATCTTTTAAGAAATTGCAAAAAGCTGATTCTTGCATTCTTAACAGAGTTAAGCAAAGTCGTTAAATCTTAATTTGACTGTAAGTTCTTACATAGTTGTTCAAAGGTTTCTTTACCATCATATTTCAGAATTTGAGAATGACGACCTGCCAAGGTAATGGGATTGTCTTTTCCAAAAGCCTGCAAGGCATAATCTTTAGGCTTATCGCTCCAATTAAAAACACCTAGATATATATCTTTATCCTTGCGAGCAATTATTAACTCAAAACCATCTGTCTTATTAGTAGCATGTTTCCAAAAATCTAACGGAACAGTCTTATCCATTGCAGGAAATGTAAAAACTTCTTTTATTAATGCTTTTCGTTCTGGTCTAAGCGTCATTAGATTATCACTTTCCAAACGAGCAGTACCATACAATTTATTAAAATCAGCCCACATTTGAGCTTCATTCATAGTCATACTATGACCATGTTTTACATCCTCCTGTGAAACTGTTCCATCTTCATCAATAGCTTCTCTAAAAACTAAGTAATCCGCATCACCATTAAATACCTTTCCGCTTAAATAGTAGTTACCTAAATTAGCCAAACAACGTTCAGGAAAAGCTTCGTAATAAGGATTAATATCACCACCCGTACGCATACCATCCACAAATCCTATGCAGGGTCCAAATACTGCCGAACAACCCAGAAAATAAGCATCATTGCCCATCGCCTCTCGCATGGTTTTCATTCCTAAACGGAAACGTTCAACACTTGTAATTGTGGGGTCGTATGCCTTGATACTTTTTACATTTTTGTTTCTATCCTTAACACCGTCTTCTAATCCGTAACGCATAAAATCAATCTTAAAATAACGAATGCCCCAGTTATTCTTCATATTGCGAATACAATCTGCAATATGTTCCCTAGCACCGGGATGTGAGTAATCGAAATAGATATACTTCATTACTCTTTCAGATTTTGAATTTACTTCTACTATCAACTTGCCATCCTGATCGTGAAGAAAATATTCTGGATGAGCTTTATAGATGTTTGAATTAGCATCTCCCCTAAAGCCATCAAAATGTAATCCAGGCGTTTTTCCTTCCGAAGTAATACGAGCGACAATCTCTTTAAGCCCTCCAGGCAACAAATCTAGGCGCAAACTCTTGTAATCGCCACGCTCTGTCCACCATCCACCATCAATCTGAACCATATTTGCATCAGGTGCAAGTGTATTCAACTGATTCATATTGCCATAAATGTCTTTTGGTGTAAACACTCTGCCGTAATAATCCCAAGTTGCCCAACCTTTAAAATCAGCAGGCTTTAACTTACTTATTTTATTTTCTACAGCAATGGCTGAACCAAATTGATTCAATAAATCGAGCCAGTTGTTGCTACGTTTAAGAACTATTTGCTCATACTCGATAGTTTGACCCGGTTTAAGTTGTTTTCCTTCACCATTTGACCATACTTCAAAAGCACCTTCTTTAACTATGAAATTGGGAAGAAAAATACGCCATGAAATTGCACCAGCAAAGACATATTGACTTTCTGAAAGGCGAACCATTTCGTAGATTTTACTTGAACTTTTCTTTGTTTGAATACCTACAGGCTGACGTAGCAAAGGAGTTTGCCCCATACAACTGCCACCATAAAGCATATCCAAATTATCGGTCACCTTTTCATTTAATGGAATACTTACAACGATTTTTTCAATTGTAAGGTCTTCTTTTCCTTTGTTGGAAATCGTAATTGCCAAGCGTTGAAATCCATCTGATTGTTCCGTTAGTTTTTGTGCGGTTTCTACTGCCTGATTTGCCTTTACGTTCACCTTAATGTTCTGCCATGTTGGTGGTACTTCAGCATTCGATATGGCTGTTTTTAGCATCAACACTAAAATTAATACTGCATATTTTCTTTTCATCTTTATTTTTTTAAATTTATTTTCTTTTAATCAAACCTTTATTTATAACTTCTCAATATCCTATTATCACCACTTGTAACACAAAGTGTTTCACAAAGCACTACAAGGCTTTATTGTGAATTATCAATCAATTTCATTAGAAACTTTGTGTTCCTTGTCTCTTCCCTTGTGTCCCTTGTGGTAGAACCTATTTAGTAGTAACCTTTATTTCCTTTTTACTCAAGAATTTTTATCACTAAAACCACAAATCATTGTTGTTAATAATCAATTGCATACAAAAACTTTGTGTCCCTTGTCTCTTACCTTGTTTCCCTTGTGGTAAAACCTTCTAACTAGTATCCTTTATTTTCTTTCTACTTCTATCATGTGAAAAATGAAATCCTGTTTCCCTGTGCTAATGAGTGCAATGTCTGACCCTCTAGGTCCACCTTTTTTCATACTCGCATCGGAAACTGTTACATAATCTTCTCGCCAAGTATTTGTTCCTTTTCCTGTAAATGTTTTACCTGTTTTTAATAATTTACCTCCTGCATCGTAGCAAAAACTCCAGGTACCCTTATTGTTATCTAGCCATACCATACGGAAGGATAGGGTTTTTGCTTTAGTTGTTTTAAAAAAATCATCATGAAATTTAAAGAAGAGAGAATCTTTTCCTGTAGAATGTTCAAAGCCCCGAGCCGATAGTCCATAAGGAACTCCTTTTGGCCCAATATGCCACCAACCCACACTCGTTTCTACTTTATCAATGGGATATAAGTACAGGTTGTAGTCATCATCTTCACTATTCCAACCTACGTCATTGTAGCCTTTTCTATTGCGACTTGCCAATGAACCCGCTAAACTTTTTTCTAGGTCTTCAACTACTGCCCCATGACTAGCAAAAGCTGCACAAATCTTTTGTACCCTATCTGTATTTTTTTTATTGGCATCACCATAAATATTCTCTGGGAATCGTGTTTTGTCATCGGCATTTAGTTGGTCTCTTAGGGCACAAAACGCTACTGGAGAGCGTTCGGGATATTTATAGCCGGCATATTTATCAAAAATATCTAGGGCTTGGTATAACTTAGGGTTCTCTAATACATTTTCGGGGATATTCCAAATATCCAAGCCAGCGTGCAATGCATATAAGGCACTCCAATATAAATTTTGAAGTGAATCTTTCACAAACCATTTATGACTCCACATCGTTTCGCCTTCGCCACGACTAAATACAGGACGATGCAAGCTATTTTTATCAGTATCCCACGGTTTAAATAATTTATTTTTCTCCTTGTTGCCGTTCATCCCGTAGAAATGCGATGCAACCCCTTTTTTATTTACAAAACCCGGATATTCTTTCGCTCCCCAGTTCATATCTTCGGTATGTATCAATAAAGGAATTTCTGGCAGACCATTGCTCTTATTAGTAAAGGCATTAATAGTAAACCGACGGATATACTCCGTGTAAGCAGGCCATGCTACCTCCTTATCAATGGCATATTTGGGGTCTTTAGGTTCACCTTTGTAGCAATATCCATCGCCAGTAGAGCCTTCAACCACTTGATGAAAAAGAATATATCTAAGCAAACTATCGGGCAAACTCCTCAAGTGATTGGCAACTTGTGTAATAATTCGTTCGGAAAAAAACTTGTATTTGGGATCCAAAGGATAGGCATTATAGGAGAAATTCTTGTCAGTTTTAAAAGTATTTATCTCCACCTTTGGTACGCCATTCTCATATAGCCAATCAGGTTCAGTCGGATTCAACCATATCAATGTAAAGACATATTTTTTGTGAGCAGCCGCTTTTTTGATAACATTATCTAATAAATCCCAATTCACAATACCTTCCTTTGGCTCCAATTCATTCCAACCCACTACAATCGGTACACCTCGCATTTTAGAGTAAGTTTCGTTAGGTTCTATCTTGCCATTCCATGTATTTGGTGTGCCGCCCCATGAATACCAACACCATACCCCACAAGCCTCTTTAGGAAAAACCCCTGGAATTCTAGTCGTGTTTGTTTGAGCAAAAGCTGAAGTAATTATTAGTGTAAATCCAAGAAGTAACCAGTTATTTTTCATTTCTCATTTATTTTACAATCGCATTACTTTCAAATACATAAATTGAAAAGCCTAAAATGGGTCTATTAATTGTTTTATAAATAGACGACTGTAAAAATAATGTCATAACAAAAGTTGGATACCTGCATAATGTCTCATTTTGGTGCAGATTTGTTTCATTGTGTTGTTTTGTCCATTATTTAGATGATGCAACTATCAATTTGGTACTTCATTTTGTATTTTATAGTCTATTATTTCATTGACTTATTAACGCATTAAAATCAGTGATTGATTAACTTGGTAATTCAAGTAAAGAAGTTCTGAAAGTCATTTCGTGGGTATTTCATGATTCTACATTACCGTAAGTTTTACACAGTGTAGATTTGGAAAACTTTATTTTCAAAATAACACAATTGAAAAATTATCGGATAACGCCTACTCAAAATGTTAAATTGGGAAAACCTAAAATATTATTAATGAAAAATCTGATTTAACCCTTTTTCCTTACATCTAAATTATAGAAAATAAATACTCTAAAAGCGTGGTCTCTTTCATATTGGTATCCAGTTGATTTCTGTTGGTCAGAAATTATATAACCAACATCACAGTTGATTTGTTTTGAAAAAGTTTCTCTTAGCCCAATATAAGCACGGTTCTGATCGAATGTGTTATATACAATTGTTTTACCCATTTGTAGCATCACTTCATCCGACAAAACAAATGAAGGAAAATAAAGCATTTTGGTAAGCGGAACAACGAACATTATCTGATAGCGAATCCTATTTGTAAAAATGAAATCTTGTGTTTTAGTATCTGCAACTATCTTTTCTTGCCATCTCTCTTCATTTCGTAACCGGTTTGAAATGCTTACCCTACCAACTTTCGATGCAACTAATACTTGCTGATAAAGCCTATTTTCATTTGCAATTGTATGCCATCCTATAGTTTTAGAAGGCGTCCATTGATGTGCATAACCCGCTTGTAATGTTACATCATTAGTAACCCAATAACTTATACCAGCTCTTACAATACTATTATAATCACTCTTGAAAAATTGGTTGCTACGGTAGTTTGCATCAGCTATTATTCCCCACTTATTACTAATTCTAAACGAAGAATTGACACCAATCCAAGTAAGCGATAGATTAGTTATACTTTTTTCTTGCTGTTGTGCTTGAAGTGTATTAACAATTAAAGAAAAGATTAAGGATACTAAAAGCAGGCGAGATTTGAAGAGTAAATTTATCAAGTTGTTTAAATCGTTTTTTTTAAATTAAAGGTATTATCTATTCAATAAAGAAGGTTGTATATAATCAAACACTACACAATAGTTAATTTTAGTTCAGTCACATCTTTACCATTAATACTTTTGTATAAAATTCCTCAAAAATATTGAATTGTCATTAAATTTATCCCAATGAATTTAATGATAATAAGTTAAGTGATTGCTGTCAATTTATCGAAGTACAATAATTCTAAAATGTCTCTATTGATTTTAAAACTAGTATAGATAGCAAATAAGCAAATATTTATTTAATGAAATACCCAACCACTAACCCCAATGTCATTAAGTTAAGAGAAACTTCAAAAATCAGAGTGGCAGATTGAGGCAGTAAATCTGATTTAGCTTATTTTCATATCTCTACTTTAAATTTTAATTAAAGTGACTTTCATAAAATAAAATAGCAAAAGCATTTAGGATAAGTCATGTTCTTAAAATAAAAAGTCATATTCATCCACTTTAACTGCTTTGTAGGTTGCAACTCACTTTAATTGGATGCTTTGAGTCGGTTTCATAAAATAAAAAGGAATAAGCATTCACTTTAAGTGCGTTGTAAGTATTAGCGCACTTAAAGTGAATGCTTTACGTCAATTTCACAAAATAAAAGTGAAAAAGTATCCAATTATACAGATTTGCAACTTGCAAGTCACTTTAAGTGAATGCTTTTAATGAGTTACAGAAATTAAAAAGAAATAAGCATTCTCTTTAACTGCGTTGATACTCACAACGCAGTTAAAGAGAATGCTTTAGGTAAGTTAAAAGCTACAACGCACTTAAAGAGGATGCTTTTAATAAGTTACAACTTGCAACTCACCTAAAGTGGTTACTTATTATACTTTAGGATTTATTAAGTAGTTATTTTGGAATAAATAGGTCTTTATTATTTCGCAACCAAATACATGCACCTTCTTTTTCAATCTCGCGTAATTAGTGAATAAAAAAGCAAATGATTTTTTATTTTAAATTTAGAAACTCGACTTTTGTTTTCGTTACAATAGAAAGGTGATTATTTAATCCTCAAAATTTTATTTTATGGGTATGAATTGGTTACGATCAGACGATTTTTTCAATAATATAACAGATGGAAATTATCTTTTGTCTAAAAAAATATTTGATAGTTATGACTTAAAACTTCATTCAGGCATTTCCGACCCGGCAGTACAAACCTTATACACCGACAATCATATAATATGTAATGCATTCGATGCTGCATATAGTGTTTGGGATACGTTAAAGAGTACTAATAAAGGTTTGACGCACGAAGGGGCACTGTTGTTAGAACAATTGATGTCAACAAAAGCAAAAGCTTGGGATACTGCCATTCAACAAATTTATCCTCAAGATACCTCAAACTATATTAGCTTAATGCCTAATCACCGTATTCCTTTTCAAACAGGAACAGGATTAAGCAGGGTTTTAGCTATTGAAAATTTAGTGACTGCTATTGGTTCAGATAATACACTTGCTGCTGTAAAGACCTCGGTTCAATCTTTTTTAACACTTCTATTGGCCGCCCGAACTAAACATACGAATCAATGGATTGCTATAGAAAAAGCATTATTTGTTTTAGAAAATACCCGGAAAAGTGCAGGAAGTTCAATGCTTTTGGGATTTGCTACATTATTAGGCATACATTATCTTAATCCGAAGGAAATTGATGTATTTTTTCCTGTTGAATATTTAACACATAAAATACAGTACAGTTATCAAAGAACGCTTGTTGACCAATTACCTTCTTTTCTTTTCAAACGTAAAATGGAGACTGAAAAACAGACCATTGATACCATTAATAGTAGTGATTTCATAGTCAGGATTTATTTTACAAATGGATTGACAGATAAACTTATTCTTGGAGAGTTATTTATTGATTTGCCTCCAAACTCAACCGGCAGCCATAATCCTCTCTTAATGAATTATTCCGATGAAAGAAGGCACTGCTATTTGATGAATATGGGAACGGGAACTGCACATGTTGAAGTAAATATTTAATATTCAAAACCATTAAGTAAAAAAAGGTTTCGCTATGAGCGAAACCTTTTTTTACTTAATGGTTTTTAGTTACCATATCTAATTTCCATCCTCCTCTTTATTGTCTTTTTTGCCTTTTCCACCTTTCCTCTCTTTCTTGTCTTTCTTGTCTTTCTTTTCTTTTTTACCTTTATCACCTGTATTGCCTTCATCAGCACTGTCGCCTTTGCCATACTTAGTTCCTTTTGCATATCCCGAAAATGCCTTCACTTCAGTAGGAGGACGTAAAGCAGGTAGTTCCTGTTCTCCACGATGTACTTCTATTAAACTAAAAACATCATCTTTATCATCTACGTTTACAATGGCTAAGTCAGAGCCTTTTTTTCCACCATATCTAAATACAGCATCTCTTAGGGTAACCACTTCATGATGCCATTTCTTGTCTCCTTTGCCAGTTACAGTCATGGCTGTTTTCATCGCTTTAGCTCCTGCATCATAATCTAGTTTCCATTTTGAGCCTTCAATACTATCGTACCATACAATCGTTATAGACATTACTTTAGGCTTTGTATCTTGAGAGAATCCTTCATGTAGTTTAAAATACAAGGCATCTTTTCCAGTACTATGCTCAAACCCACGGGCAAACCTAGCATAAATGGGTGAGGTGTTTTTTATAGGGCCACCTATACGCCAAAGTGGAATCGAAGTGGCATCTGGTTCAATTTGGTAAAGTAATCGAGAATAGTTTTCAGGCCAAATTTCCCATCCTACATCATTAAATCCAGCTTGATCTCCCCTTTGCCCTACTTGTCCTAATGCAAGAGCCTTCTTGTCTTCGTTTGCAGCACCATATTTGGCATATTCAGCACAGATTTTTTCCATTCGTTCCAAATTGCTGTGTGATGCCGCTCCAAATTTTGCCTCTGGATAAACTTTGGTATCAGCCGCATCTAAACCTTTATGTAAAGCACAAAAAGCATCAGTAGCCGTTTTGGGATAAATTTGACCCGCATACTTATTAAAGAAATAGAAGGAGTAATCAAATCCCTGTTCTTTACTTACTTGCATAGCAATTTTACTTATATCCCAAACGCTCTGCCCTGCATTCAATGCATTAATTGCTCCCCAATAAAAATTTAAAGGGACATTTAATTGATACCAAGGCCTAGTCCAAGTTTGATCCATTTCTGAACGTCGGAATAACGAATACCCTTTTGGATCAATTAGATAAGGAAGAAAATTGCTTATAGCAGAACGCTCCCCGCTTAAATGATGCCCACGAGAAAGTGCCCCATTCTTAATGCCAAAACCTTCTTTCAGCGTAGAAGTTGCCCAATTCCATAATTCATTTTGATTATTCTTAGTGTCTTCTTCTGGCGAAACACCATTAAATAGTAACCTTAATTTCAAGCCCGAATCGGAACTAAACAGTTTTGCATATTCTGAAAAGGTCTCTTTTCTAAATTGCCCCCAAGCCGCATCGTTAGGTTTTAATTTGTACTTAGGGTCAATAGCATCTCCTTTATAGGGACATTCATCTCCAGTACAACCTGTTTTCACTTGGATAAATGCAATACGATTTTGCTTTTCTTTTGAATAGCCACTGATATGTTTGGCAATCGCGTTAAGGAACCTAAAATAGTAGGTCTTGTATTCGGAAGATAAATAGTAGGGGTAAAAGGGGAATTTATCTGCGTGTCGTTTGTCATCTGATACCACCTTAGGTACTCCTTTTTTATACACCCAATCAGGCGTCTTTGGTCCAGCCTCAAATGAAAAGTAAACAGATATATTATTTTTTGTTGCCCGCTCAATAGCTTGATCCATTGTACTCCAATCATACATCCCATCCGATTTTTCCACTTCATCCCAAGGGGCATCACAGGATGTTCCTCTCACATAGGGATACACTTTGGGATCCATAGCCTCCCCTCGATCCCATACCCCAAAAGAACTTGTTGATAAGGAAGATTGGCCTAATGACAAATTGCAAACACCTATAAAAATAATTAGGAGGTATTTTTTTGTAATCCTAGATACATTAATTCTTCTTTTTTTCATTACCATTTTATTTTTCATACCAAGTGACGTTTTACTATCAATTAAAGTGCAATGTTAGTGGATATAGCTAAATAGACCTATTGCAAAAGCCCCATTAATGTGTCAATTTGTTTCAAATTGAACATATAATTGGGGCTTACTATTTAAGAGGTAATGGAATAGTTAAAATGAGTACCACCGAAAGTATTTCATCTCTCTAACTACTAATCTTTAACCTCCTTCGGTGCTTTTCCCGTCCACTCGTTGCCTGTGCAATCCTTCCACCAAGCAAGCCATTGTGCCTCCATTTTCTGTGCAATTTCAGGGCGTTTACTTACTAAATTATTCGTTTCTGACCGATCATTGGCAAGGTCATAAAGTTCCCAAGTAGGACCTAAACGCACAAGCTTCCATTGCCCTTCCCGTATGGCAGCACCCTTGGCAAATTGATAAAACAAAGGGTTATTTCTGTCAATTTTCTGCCCTTTTGTTGCTGGCAATAAACTAACTCCATCTGTAGAATGAATGTTAGCCTCCTTTGATTCACCCGGAAATTTTGCACCAGAAACAGACAATATCGTTGGCATAATATCCACTAGATGAACTGGATCAGAAATCCAAGTTGATTTAGGTTTTATTGCGGCAGGCCAATGAACAATAAGGGGTGTACTTATCCCACCCTCATGACTAGTAGTCTTCCATTTGCGTAAGGGTGTATCACTTACAGTTGCCCAATTTTGACCATAACTAACATAACTCGCTACACTTCCAAATGGCGCTGTTAAATCCACATGATCCACTTTAGGGTCTGTGGCACATGCTCCATTATCCGAAAGAAATAGAATTAAAGTGTTTTCGAGTTTTCCTTGTTCTTCTAATCGCTTTAATAATCGCCCAATGTTTTGGTCTAACCTATCTACCATGGCGGCATATACTTCCATCCGTGTTGCCTCTAGCTTTCGCTCTTCGGGGGATAGATTTTCCCATGTAGGCTTTGTCTCTCCAATTTCCATTGGTGGAAGAGGAGTCGTTTTAGGATCTACCAATCCAAGTTCCACCTGACGTTTATACCTTGCTAATCTAATGGGTTCATAGCCACCATCATAAACACCTTTATACTTTGCAATATCTTCAGGCCAAGCGTGCAATGGCCAATGAGGAGCAGTGTAAGCCATATAAAGGAGAAAGGGCTTATCATCTTTTTTATATTCTTCCAGCCATGACAATGCACGATCGGTAAATGCATCCGTATCATAAAACTTCGAATCTTGAGGGATATAATTGCTTTTTTCTGGTACACCCTTTTCATCCAATGACCAATGGTTACCTGCAATCTTATAGGCAGGAATTGGCTGTCCGGGTGCAGCTTCTGTACTTGGATTAAAGTGGTTTTCACACCCGCCAATCATTCCATAATACCGATCAAAACCCCTTGTTACGGGATTAAATTCCGCATGTTGCTTCCCCGACCAAAGTGTGTGGTAACCTGCTAGCCTTAATACCTCTCCTAAAGTTGCGGTATTCTGAAAATTAGGATTTGTCCGCTGATAATAGACTCCAGTCAATAAAGTGGCACGAGTAGGAAAACACTTTGACGTATTATACATTTGCGAAAACTTTACCCCATTTGCAGCAAGTCTGTCAATATTCGGCGTGTGAATCTCTCCCCCGTAACAACCTATGTCTGAATACCCCATATCATCTGCAAGAATTATGAGAATGTTCGGCTTGGTTGGTGTCTTTGTAACTTGTGCAAATACATTTAGTTTACAAATTAGCAGTATAGCTAGAATTGCAAATACTTCTTTCTGTTTGTTCATTCTTTTATTTTTTTGAAATAGCTGAATTAATTCTTTTCCTTCTTATCCTTTTTATCTTTTTTGTCTTTATTTTTCTTTTTGTCTACTTTGTCATTACCTACGCTGTCACTTAAAGGATCATCATCTTCCTTAAATACTTTAGCTTGGCTTACGAAGTAATCGGGTCGTGGTCCCTCAAATACTTTTAGCGCTGCCTCCAACTTTACTTTAGCGGCTTTTTCTTTGCTGTTTAATTCGGTTTCAGTTAGTGGCGTATTCTCATTATCATCCTTTTGTACATTAAAAAACTTACCATCCGTGTAAAGCTTAAAGTTGGCATCGTGTACAAACTCGGCTTTGGCAATGGCACCACCACTTGGATTATACCAAGAATATAGCCATTCACGAGGACTACCTTTTTCACCCATTAACTGTGGGAGAAAACTACGACCGTCAATTTTCAAATCTGCTGGAATTTTTACACCCGCAGCTTCGCATAGAGTGGGTAAAAAATCTGTTGCTGAAATCAAGTCAGCAGAAATTTTCCCACTAGCAAAATGACTAGGCCAAGTACCAATCAAAGGCACATGCGTACCCCATTCAGTAGTAGTTCCCTTGCCACCTTTCACATCTTGCCCCTTAAATCTTGCTGGCATTCCTTTAGCAGTTCCATTGTCGCCAAGAATAAGCACCATCGTACTCTCACGTAATTTTAACTCATCTAGCTTGGCTATTAGTTTGCCAATCAGTTTATCCGTGTAAGCTGTCATATCGGAAAAATGACCACTAGTTCCTTTTTTACCCTTTCCATTTTGTATTTCCAAATAGTCCGGACAATCAGGCGTGGCATCAAAGGGTGAGTGAGTAAGCATCATTGGATAGTAAAGAAAAAATGTTGAATCTTTTTTACGTGTAATGAAATCAAGCGCATAATCACTAATAATATCAGGTCCATAAGCATCTTTTGGGCTTTCAAATGGTTTACCGTTCATTTCAATTAATGGGTTTTTATAGCGACTGCCTTTACTTTTCAAATGCCAAAGTGCATATTCATCAAACCCAAAATGACTTGGATTATCATAGCTTTTTCCTAATTGCCATTTGCCTGTAACACAGGTAGTATAACCTGCATTCTTTAATAGATTACCAAAAGTCTTTTGCGTTGTATCTAAACTACCAAAGTTTGTATAGTTTCTACGATTGCTCATACCTGTCATCAACTCAACCCTTGTTGGTGTACAAAGTGGCTGCACATGACACTCTTCAAAACGCACACCCTTTGCGGCAAGCTGATCCATTATAGGCGTCTTATAACTTTCACCACCATTTGCTGTAACATTCTCATAACCAAAATCATCAATCAGTATAAGTACGATATTGGGTTTTACAAAGGATTTTGAAGTTTTATTGACTGGATTTTTAGTCTTGCTTTTCTGTGAGAATACGAAACAGGGTACAATCACTAAAGCAAGAAGTGTCAATAAATAATTGCAACTTTTCATCTCTTTACTACTCATTTTACTTACTTTATTATACTTTAAATTTCAGTTTTTTTGCAAGAATATCTTATTCCTCTATTTCATCATTCTTTTCCTTTTTATCTTTCTTGTTCTTTTTATCTCTCTTCTCCGATTTGTCTTTCTTTCCATTACCATCCCATTCGTTCCCTGTGCAATCTTTCCACCATGCTTGCCATTGAGTATCTAGTTTTTGTACTAATTCTGGTTTTTGGTCTGCCAAGTTGTGCGTCTCCGTCCTATCAGTAGCCATGTCATATAGTTCCCACGTTTTGCTATCTCTCACCATTTTCCATTGCCCATCAATAACAGCAGAACCATTCGAAAACTGAAAAAATAGGGGTTTAGTACGTTCAATGGGCAGTGCCTTAAAAGCAGGCAACAAACTGATACCATCCATTGGTTGAATATTGGTTTCTTTAGACTTGCCGGGATATTTAGCACCTGTGATTTCTGCTAGTGTAGGCATGATGTCTATTAGATGTGCAGGTACACGATTCCAGTCTGTTTGTGGTTTAATATTGGCCGGCCATTGTACAATAAAGGGTGTACCAATGCCCCCTTCAAAGCTATCTTGCTTCCATTTTCGCAAAGGTGTATTACTTACGGTAGCCCATTTTTGTCCGTAGGTAATATACGTTGCCACACTGCCCATTGGTGCTGTAGAATCTACATTTGCTACTTTGGGTGTCTCCGCACAACCACCATTATCCGACAAGAACATAATAATGGTATTATCTAATTTGCCTTGTTCCTTTAATTTATTAACCAAACGCCCCACGTTTTGATCTACTCTATCCACCATGGCAGCGTAGATTTCCATTTTCATAGCTTCTGTACGAAGTTCTTCTGCCGAAAGGGGTGTATCAATTACCTTTTTCCTCTTTTTGCCTTCTGTTGGTGGGAGAGGGGCTGTTTTAGTATCCACCAATCCAAGTTGAATTTGTCGCTTATAACGAGCCTCTCTTACCGCATCATACCCCCCGTCATATACGCCTTTGTATTTGGCAATATCATCCGGCCATGCTTGTAAAGGATAGTGTGGAGCGGTGTATGCCATATATAGCAAAAATGGTTTCTTGTCCTTTTTTGATGCATCAAGCCATTCAAGTGCCTTATCCGTAAAGCCATCTGTGTCGTATTTTACCGTTTGCCAAGGAGTTACTTTTTTTAAATCATCCATCCACGGCTTAACCTTAGTATTGTCTTTTGCTTTACCATCAGGGCTAGGTTGACCAGGAATCTCCACACTCCATGGGTTAAAGTGGTTTTCTGCACCACCTATCATACCATAATAATGATCAAACCCTCGTGTAACAGGATTAAATTTAGAGTGGTGCTTACCCGACCACCAAGTATTGTAACCTGCCGGTTGAAGTACCTCGCCCAAAGTTGCAGTATGCGAAAAATTAGCCACTTCGGTTCGTTGAAAATATACACCCGTTACTAAACTTGCTCTTGAAGGAAAACACTTAGCACAGTTGTGCATTTGAGAAAACTTAACACCGTTAGCAGCAAGACGATCAATATTTGGGGTATGAATCTCACTTCCATAACACCCTAGATCGGAATAACCCATGTCGTCAACAAGTATAATAACAATATTTGGTTTTGCTGCTGTCTTTGTACTTTGGGCAAATATCGCCATTGGAAAAATGACCAATACCACTACGAGTGTGGCAATTATTTTTGAGATACTCATAATTACTATTTTCATATTTGTTTGCTTCTACGTTTTTTAACGTTGTAAAATTAATTTCTTAGACAGATAAGGTAGTACTGATAAAGGCTCATTTAAGTGCTAATTTGTTTCATATATCAAAAACAAAAGAGCTTAGGAACGTGAATTTAATAAGGAAAGTAAATTCTGTTATTTGAATCAGTAAGTAAATAGTAAATGAATAATTGCTTACAAGCTTTCAAAATTTCATGTGTCGTGATTTCGAATGATTTATCAATCAAGCCTGAAATAAATGTGAATGACATTAATTAGTTTAAACGACCTTAAACCCTTTGATCGTCATGTCGACGATTGGAGACATCTCATCGAAAATAGTCCATGTCATTGTAATTCAATAAATGTTTTTCGATTGATTAATGGAATTACAAAAACCCTATTAGGGACCTAAGTCCCTTATAGGGTTTCACTGTCAGCGAAAAACTTTTAAGAATCCAACAGATAATTCAATACCTTCTATTTATAAAAAGACCTTTATTCTATGTACAATTTGCGGCAAGCCAAATTCTAGTAACTCTATTCGTTAATTTTAATAACCCTTGTCATATTCTTTTCCATAGAAAAGGTAAGCTTCCACCCTTTTGTACTTTTAATAATGGTGATAGGTGTATTAGATACAATTTCACTAAATGAAGGTTTCCCTTTTAGCCCCAAAGCAGCGGTTTCAACGTCAACCTCCACTGTATCTGGTGCATTTGGTCCCCAAACAGTCAAGTAAATAGTTTCTCCACGACCAAAACGCTGCAACTGAACCTCTTTGGAATTTGAAGTGGCATAGGTAACTGGCTCCCAACCGGCAAGGCGAATGGCGAGGTTTGCAGGTTCGTATCGATCCCACAATGCCTTGTGTTCTGGTTTAGTGTACCAAGAATAATCCTTATCATAATTGGGGTGGTTTGGAGGATAAAAATATAAAACTTGAACGGGACAAGCAAATCCATAAGCGGTGGTTTTCGCAAGAGCATTCTTAATAACGTCCAAAGTGGGAGACTCTTTATGTTGTGGAATATTTCCAGAAGAGATTCGATAGGATTTGCGACCCACCACCATACGCTCAAAATCAAAACCACCAAGCTCTATTTCTTTAAAACTACCTTCTTGCCAGCCACCCGCTAATACAGAGGCTAAGAAAAATTGTCCCCCATTATTCTGCCCTGCGGGTTTATTGGTAATTTTTTTCCATGAATATTCTTTCATACCAGCTGCTTCATGAAATAATCCCCCTGTTTTCAGTTTTTCTCGATAGGCATCAAAAAGCTCATAGTTGGTAAATTGTGTATGAATACAAACACGCCCCTCTTGATCAAACGTTAGCGGATGATCTAAATAAGCAAAATGATCGCGACGGTAATTTAGAAAGTTACTCCATCCACCCAATCTATCCCAATGGATGCCAATAAAATTACCTAGCTTTCTTAAATCTGTTGCCTTTCGCAAATACATATTCGCATAAACGGGCATTTTTTTATCGGCAAAAAGATCTGGGTCACAGTTGTGTGGAAAATCAATACCACCTTCTGATTCTTTAAAAGTACCAATACTACCATCTGGATTATAAGCGATACTATTAATCAATGCCGATCTTCCTTCAATAATTAATGGGCTTTTCGAATCTCCTTTTTTCTCGTAATGTTGAATGGTGGTGGCGTTTTCAATAGCATTAATTAGTTGTTCATTCGTTTCTAACTTTTTTGCATTTTTTATGTCTTGAATGCGAGCAGAAGTTTTAGTGTAAGCCAAGTATTCTTTTAGTTCAGGGTCGATTTGTTTAGTTGTTTTAAAGGTTTCATTCACAAAATTCATATTTATCCAATCGTGATGATGACCTAGAGCCGTCATGACTTTTTTGTCAATTTGATAGTAATCTGGATACCAATTGTAATATTTAGCTAAAGCATCTCGAAAACCCCAAGTGCCATCTATAGTATAAATTCGAAAACAAAAGGGTGCTTTTGAAGGGAATTTTTTAGTATCCTTCGATAATCCAAAAGCCATCTGTAAACGAATGCCATCTGCATCGGCACCAACTTCAAACACACAAGGATGGGTAGGAAGTATTGCCATCGCAATTCCACCATTATCTGTCCATACGGCTGGAATGGGTACTAGATTATTACTTTCCGAATAGGCAGGGTTATCATTTGTGATGATTGGACAATTACTTAAAGATTTGCCCCATTTCCATCCTATTGTATTTACCGGCAAATTAAAACCAAGCCATAAACCACGGTCTTTATCTGTAAGATTTTCTAGTACACCGGTAACTTCAATAAAGCCATTCCCTTCACTAACAATTGCCGAAATACTAGCTTGTAGAGAACTTTGTACCGTTAAATAGAGTTTGCCATTTTTTGAGATTGCTTTACCTAGCATCTCTACCTTTTTAGTACTATTGGGTTCCCGAAGGAAAAAGCCGCCTGACAATCCTTTCTGAATTTTTTCATTGTCTAATACTATATTACTGACTATCCCATTTTTTTCAAATGATAGATGTAAGCCTGCATGATCCGTAAGGCTTACGGTTTGTGCTTTTGCTGTAACAGTGGATAACAGTATCCAAATTAGATTTAAAACAACTTTACTTTTTTTCATACAATTTCTAATTAAAATTTATTCTGTCTTTTGTTTACGTGAACCTTTTCCCTTTTTATCTTTTTTATCTATTTTAGCTTCATTCTCTTCTTTTTCCGAATCAACTGAATCTGATTCGTTTCCCTTACTAACAGATTTATACCATTCTGCCCAACTTTTTACCATTGACTGAACCAATTCAGGATGAGTACTAGCTAAATCTTTAGTCTCTGCCCGCTCATTCGACAAATCATAAAGTTGCCAAACCCCTTGATGCGTCCTTGCCTCTAGGTGACAATCGCAAAGCCTTCAAATTACCTTGTATCTCGGCAGAAAACTTTTCATAATTCCACAACAATTTACGCTCAACAATGGGTGCTTTTTTTAGTTGAGGTAACAAACTTTGCCCATCCAATTGATTTAGTTTTCGCCCTTCATATTCAGAGGGATAATGCAAATTGGCTAAGTCTAATACCGTTGGAAAAATATCACAAATAGAGCCTGCTTGCTTAGAAACGATACCCGGTTTGCCAATTCCTTTTGGCCAATGGAAAATCATGGGTGTACCAATTCCTCCTTCGTACAATGTTGATTTGTGACCTCGCAGGGGCGTATTACAAACGGCAGCACCTACATCGTTAATCCGTTTTTCTGTACCACGATCTCCCATTTGCTGTCCAAAGGGCAATGTGGCTGGTACACTTTCGGCACTAGCACCATTGTCACTCATAAAAAAGATAGCCGTATTATCAAACAGGTTATTTTTTTTAAGATAATCAAAAAGGCGACCCAATTCTACATCCAAACGATAGACCATTGCTGTGTGAACTGCCATAGCCTGTTGATAATATTCTTTTTCTTCTGTAGTAAAAGAATCCCACGAGTTAGATTTTTCGTCAATTGAACTAAGCGAACATATTTTTGGATTGATAATGCCTAACGCAACCATGCGATCATAACGTCGTTTGCGAGCAGCATCTGTACCTGACTTAAAAACATTTAAATATCGTTCCACATCGGCTCTTGGAGCTTGCAATGGCCAATGCGGAAGATGCGAGGCGTAATACAAAAAGAAAGGTTTAGTCGTTCCTTTGTTTACCACTTCTCCCTGTAAAAACTTCATCGCATAATTAGCATGTTCGGTTTCCATGTACCATTTCTCAACAGGTACGGTCATATCCTTCTCCGCGTAGGTACGCCCATCTAGTTGTATATCACGAACCTGTTTTTCATCAGTTGGCCACCAGTGAATGGCACTTAGTCCAGCACCGAAATAACGCTGAAAGCCCATTTGCAATGGGGCGGGTTTTATATGCCATTTACCTACCATCAAAGTGGTGTACTCTCCTTTCAATGCCTCTGCAATCGTCATCGCTCCACGGTTAACATTTCCTGCTTTGTGATCAGCACCAATTCTTTGAGGAGATTGTCCGGTCATTAGCGACGCTCTACTTGGTGCACATTTAGCATTATTATAAAAATTCGTAAATAGGATTCCTTTTTTAGCCAGTAAATCCAAATGCGGTGTCTCTGCATCACCACCCATACAACCTAAGTCAGCATATCCCATATCATCTGCTAGAATGATTAGGATGTTCGGTTTGGCTTGTGGTTTTGCAACTTGAGCATATATTGTTATTAGGGGAAAAAGACAACAAAAGGTTAGTTTAAAAACAATTTTTAATACATTTTTCATTCTTTATATCTTTTTTACAATGATTTGAATTCTATTTTACTTTTCATTTTTTGAAAAAATTATAACATTCGATGTTAACTTTCCTAATGCAAGTAATTAGTAATTGAAATTGTTTCAAAAACTACGAATTGTCTTTATACTTTTCTCTTAATTTTTTCAATTTTAGTTTTAATTCTTTTACTAAACTAGCATATAAAGGATCGTTAAATACGTTTTTCATTTCTTGTGGGTCTTTTTTACGATCATATAATTCCCATTCATCTATGTCATAAAAATAAACTAGCTTATATTCTTTAGTAACAATGCCATAATGCTTTTGTACATTATGCTCATTTGGAAAATCTGAATAATGATAGTAAACAGCCTCTCGATTCCACTTATTTGAATGACCATTTAAGAGTGGCATAAAACTTTTTCCTTGCATATCATTTGGCGCTTCAATTTTTGCAGCTTCTAAAAATGTTTGTGCAAAATCTAAATTTTGAACCATTTCGTCATTGGTGATTCCTGGTTTGATTACATTAGGCCATCGAATCATTAATGGCGTTTTAAAAGACTCATCATAAATAAATCGTTTATCAAACCAACCATGTTCACCCAAATAAAATCCTTGATCAGAAGTATATATTACTATCGTATTTTTAGCTAATCCACTCTCGTCAAGATAGTTTAACACTCTACCCACATTATCATCTACTGAAGAGACACATGCTAAATAATCCTGCATAAAACGCTGATATTTCCAGTTCATTTTTTGCTTGGTGTTCATATTGGGCCAGTTTATTTTAAATGAATTACTTATGGAATCTATTATTGGGTCATACAGTGCTTTTTGTTGCAAACTTAGTCTGCTATATTCTTGCCCAAGTCCTTTACCTTGCGATATTTTAGGTAAGACCTCTCCCATTTCTTTAATAATTTCTGATCTTACTTTGGAATCTTGACTATACTTCATATCAAGTAATAGACTCATTTTAGCAGTTTTTGCTGCAGTTCCACGATTGCTGTAATCATCGAAAAGTGATTCAGGCATTGGAAACACTTTCTTACTAAACTCTTCGAATTTTTCGGGGCTAGGCCACCACGGTCTATGAGGCGATTTATGCAAATACATGAGCATAAAAGGTTTTGCCTTATCTCTTTTTTTATCAAGCCAGTTAATTGTTAAATCTGTAATAACATCTGTTGCATAACCAGTAATTGTTGTATCTCCTTTGTTAGTAATAAAATCTGGATTAAAATAATCTCCCTGCCCTGGCAAAATCATAAACTCATCAAAACCCTTGGGGTTATTTCCTAAATGTAATTTGCCATACATGGCTGTTTGATAGCCAGCGTTTTGAAACAATTGAGGAAATGTCATTTGGGATTCATCAAAAGGTTTTCTATTATCAGCCTTACCGTTCATGTGTGAATGTTTTCCAGTAAGTATGGTTGCTCTTGAAGGTTCACAAATAGAGTTGGCTACACAAGCATTGGTAAACAAAACACCCTCCTTTGCAATTCGATCGATATTAGGAGTTTTTATTAATTTATCTGAATAAGCACTAATAGCCTGATAACCATGATCATCAGACATGATAAATAGGATGTTCGGTTTGGCTTGTGGTTTTGCAACTTGAGCATATATTACAATTGGCAAAGAAAGTAATACCACAATTAAATTAAAAACAATATTTTTCATTTTATTTGGTTGCTTTATTTGTAATAAAGAACTTATATCATTCCTTTTAAAATACTTTTAGCTATTAAATTTATTTTTCTACATAAGGACGAACGCTCTCAATAAGTAATCGATAACCCGCTTCATTGAAGTGTAATTGGTCAGAGGCAAATAATTCAGTTCTTGGCAATCCCTCTGCATTAATAACCATGTTATAGGTATCAATGTAATGCAGTTTTGGATTTGATTTTATAAAATCCTGAATATATTGATTTACTTTTTGTTCTTCCATACGCAGTCTCCATCGCTTTACACTTGGCTTTAAAGAAATGTAATAAATCTGTGTTGCTGGGAGTTTAGCTAGTACCAATTCAATTAGTTTTTTAAAGTCTTCAAAAACTTGTTCAGGTGTTTAGCCACTTGATAAATCATTATCACCTGCATGAAAGAAAATCTTTTTAGGAGAATAAGGTAAAATTATTCGGTCAGCAAAATTGTACGAATCAATAATACTTGAACCTCCAAAACCACGGTTGAATACGGGGTATCCAGCAAAGTCTTTTTCAAGTGTTTTCCACTTCACAATTGATGACGACCCTACGAATTCTATCCCACCTTTTGGAGGAGGATTAGTACTATCAACCCTTTCAAAAGCAGCAATTGCCTTCTCCAATTTAGCCGTTTTATCTGTTTTTTGTGCCGATAATACTGATAAGAAGAACGCTGAAAAAAGCAAGAATAAATAACATGTTTTTTTCATTTTCAAAGTTTAATATATTTAGTAATCCTATTTGACTGGTCTTATTTTAGTAATTATACGAATATCATTAGCAAATTTCAAAATGTCAGTTTTTAAATTTAAGGGTAGCTTGTCGCTTTCATCAGATAAATGTTGTAATTGATTTGCAATGGCACTAAACTTTTTAATGGCATCGTTTTCAGACAAAGTTTTCGACCTATACCAATCATAGTGAACACTTCCTGCTTCTATAAAAAGTTTCATTCCTTTTGCCAAAATGTATATTGAGTGATAGGATTCATTAATAAAAACAGCCTTTTCTTTTGGTAAATCTTTAGTTAAGCTAGGCAATTTAGGTATCGTTTTTTCCAACCAATTAATGACTTCTGTTTTTTCTTTTAAATACATTTCTATAGGCTTTGCAACAATTGAGTTTTGAACTCTCCATTGAACAGCAGCATCTATTTCATCTGAAATTAGTGGATATAATATGGTACCAGGCTTTTGAAATAAATCATCAATTGCCTTCATATATCTAACATTGTTAAAATAATCTTTATCAAGATAAACAGCGAGGGGAAAGGCAGAATGATTTAGTGAACTAGTGCCATTTATTCCAACTATTTTTTGTAACATGGGTTCGGTTTCATAAAAGATGTCTATTAATTTATTAGGTACATCCTTTCCTAAATATTCGTGTACAGCATTACTCAATACTTTTTTGGGATCAGCAGTAGGAGTATAGCAATATTGAGTGAGCATATAGGCATTCATTCTATCGAAATTGATATCTGTACAACCTCTATCCCAAAAAAAGGTACGTCCATTTACGATGTCAACTCCTTTTTTAATGCCCTCATTTACAGATTTCTTCCACCAACGTGGCAAAACACAGGGATAAAAGCCTTGCCCTAGGTATTCACAATCTGTTAGAATATTTTGAGAAATGGGGTTACTTGCAAACAATTGCTTTTGATCTGCTTCGGGAATAAAAGCAAAGGGTGGACATAGCGTATTCTCTTCGGGCCAAGTATTATCTTCCATCATAATAATTTCAGGATATTTAGCCAAAGCCTCAAACACCTGCCGATGTGTTTTATAAGTATGGAAATAGTCGTGAGCAAAAACGGTTCCTTTAATATTTAGTTCTTTGCATACTTCGTTCAGTGCACCAACCCACACCTCAAGCCATTCATTGTTATGTTCAAGGTCATATTCATCAAACTTTAAAAGCTCTCCATTACCTTCACACATCCAAACTGTAACGCCTTTTAGCAGTGGTAATTTCTTTTTTAGTAACCTAATATGATTTTTCAGCAACTCACCAAGAAATGGATGTGGCATGATTAGTTTGCCCTTGGCATCGAATAATTCTGGTTTTATTTTTTTTACCAACTGAACATCTTGTACAGGAAAAATAGGGAAAGGATAGCCGTAATTAAATTCAATTCCATTATTCACACATCCTTTGTAAGCCTTTAAAATCATTTCCTCCTGCCATTTATATTCTTCACTATTTTGAAAACGCTTAAATTCAGGCATCAATTCTTCTAACCATGGAATGGTAGTATAATTTCCTTTTAAAACACCATTGATTCGTTCCTCAACATTTTGTTTAAATAAGTTAGCCCTATAATGTGGGGCAAAGCATTCATATCCTGCAACTCCCCAACTAGCTATGTCTTTAAACCATTTTTCACTATTTGTCGAATTGGTCAACATTCCTGTAAGCACTGGTTTAACTTTATATTTTGACTTTTGGGCAGGTAGTAATTCGGTAAGACCCAATATGAAAAAAAGAAATGGGGTAATTGCTTTTATAGAATAGGGAGAAAAAAAGTACATGTTAAATTTATTTATAATAAAAACATTTGGTATTAAAATAAAAAGTCCCCCCGAATATTTGGCGTACGGGAGGACTAATACTTAGCATTAAGGGTTTAGGGGTAAATTTTAATTCTCTTTATCCTCTTTTTTCTCTTTTTCTTTACCACCATTTTTGTTTTTCATTTTTTCTTTCCTTTCTTCTACCCAAGTATCAAACTTTGTTTTTTGCTCATCTGTCAAAATAGCTTTGATAGATGCACTTGCAGCTTCATTTACAGCCTTTGCTTCTTTCTTGCCTGCCTTTTTATCTCCATCAGTCGCTTTTGCTTTGATAGAATCTAACTTTTTGACACTTTCCAACTGTATCAATTGAATTTTTGACGATTGATCTGCAGTTAAAGAAAGTTCTTTACTTAATTCTTTGACAAACTGTTCTGCACGCTGTTGAGCGTTTTTCTTAGGACTTCCATCTTGAGCGAACACAGACATTGTACTCATTACTACTGCAAAAACTAAAATTACCTTTTTCATTTTTTTTAATTTAATTGTTAATTGTTATATATGCCAAAAAGCTTGATTAAAAAGTGAGGAAAATAGCTCAGGGGCTTTAGAAAAATAAGTTCCGTAAGCTACTGTCAATCGATAAATTCATTTTCAATATTCCAATATAGCACCTTATTAAGGTGATTAAAATTGATTGAGAAAATTGCATCAACGATAATTGTGTTTTTTACTTACAACTTATAACTTACTTGGCAAAGTTTTTACTTTTCCTTGCCTAGGACTTTTTGAACGATTAGGAGATACTAAAACCCATTCGCAAGTAAATATATTTTTTCTTGTGTGAGGATGTTCCTTTATTTCAAACATATTTATTCAATTATTTCTGTTCCGTTTTCAATTGTTACAATTTGAAAGCTTAATGGTAAAGACATTGCTTGTTCGTAACGTGGTTTGATGACTGATATTAATTCTTCTATTTCTGATTCCTTTACCAAATTAATCGTGCATCCACCAAAACCACCACCCATCATTCGGCTACCTATAACTGCATTAGTATTCAACGTTTCATTCACTAAAAAATCTAATTCCTTGCAACTCACTTGATACTTTTGACTTAATCCAAAATGAGTAGTGTACATTTTATCACCTAAAGCATCTAAATCACCCTTTTGTAAATCTATACATGCTTGTTGCAGCCTGCTAATCTCTTC
>CANCPA010000009.1 GCA_947379895.1 Chitinophagaceae bacterium
TTTACAACTATCACTTTTACGATTATTTTTAGCAAAATGGCAAAAATATCAACAAGTGATATTCCTGCACCTTTGTTTTATTTAACAGGAAATATTGCTTGGAACTATTTTTCGGATTGTCTCAATAAGACATCTACTGTATTCAGAGACAATGCTAATATTTTTGGTAAAGTATATTTTCCTCGATTAATCATGCCGTTAAGTATTGTATTTTCTAATCTAATAAAGTTTGGGGTACAGTTCAGTTTATTTGTCTTAATGATGATTTATTTTGCTTTCAAGGGTACTGCTATTCATCCTAATGTGTACGTATTATTATTTCCTATTGTAATTGCATTAATGGCAGTTTTAGGATTGGGTATTGGACTAATTATCACTGCTATGACTACAAAGTATCGTGATTTGGCTTTTTTAGTTACGTTTGGCGTTCAGTTATTAATGTACGCAACTCCTGTAATCTATCCACTTTCTGCTGCACCTGCTAAATACCGTGTTTATATATCTGCAAATCCATTAAGTGGGTTGATTGAGACTTTTAGATATGGATTTACTGGGAAAGGTGAGTTTTTTATAGGTGCATTTATGTATAGTGTCGCCGCGAGCTTAATTTTATTCTTTCTTGGATTAGTTGTTTTTAATCGAGTTGAGAAGACTTTTGTGGATACAGTTTAGTTGTTTGTGATGAGCTATGAATGATAAATAATGAGTCATTTTGTAATATATTGTTGTCATTTCGTAGAAATCTCACTTATAATTAATTCTATTATTAAAACTTACAAGCTTCAATAAAGAAAAATAGTATTAATAATTTTTTAAACAAAAACATAAAGGTGATAAGAAGCAGAATAAACAAAGTTTTCCTTTTTTACCACTAACCCCTAACATCTAACAACTTAAAAATGAGTGTTGCTATAAAAGCTGAAGGTATCAGTAAAGCCTATCAATTAGGTGAATTTAGTACGGGTACAATTTCAAAAGACATAGAAAGGTGGTGGGCATTATTAAGAGGAAAAGAAGACCCCTTTTTGAAGATTGGTGAAACAAATGACCGTACTGTAAAGGGAACAAGTAATGTTGTTTGGAGCCTTAAAGATTTAGATTTTGAAATTAAGCAAGGGGATGCTGTTGGTATTATTGGTAGAAATGGTGCAGGAAAGAGTACCCTTTTAAAAGTATTAAGCCGAGTTACAACACCTACAACTGGAACAATAAAAGTTAAGGGTAGAATTGCAAGTTTATTAGAAGTAGGCACAGGCTTTCATCCTGAATTAACAGGAAAAGAAAATATTTATTTAAATGGGGCGATACTCGGTATGCGCAAGCATGAAATAGCAAGAAAGTTTGATGAGATTGTTGATTTTTCTGGTGTAGACCGTTATATAGATACCCCTGTAAAGCGCTACAGTAGTGGAATGTATGTTAGATTAGCTTTTGCTGTAGCGGCACATTTGGAAAGTGAAATACTTATAGTTGATGAAGTTCTTGCAGTTGGAGATGCCGACTTTCAAAAGAAGTGTCTAGGAAAAATGGGAGATGTGAGTAAGAATGAAGGACGAACGGTTTTGTTTGTCAGTCATAATATGTCGGCAGTATCTCAATTATGTAAGGAAGGTATAATATTAAAAAATGGGAAAATTCAATTTGCAGGAAAAATTAATGCAGTAATAGATAAATATTTGAATGAATCTATCAATTATAACCAATATGAATCACCCGAGATTCAGGATATGGAGGTACAGATCTTAAAGGTTAACTTGATAAATGAAAGAGGACATAGTGTAAATAACTTTGGTTATGATGAGGAAATAATAATAGATATAAAAATCAAAAACAACTCTAAGGAAAGAGGAATCAGATGTAATCTTGCTTTCTTTGATTTAATGGATAAGCTAATTTTTATTAGTAGAATTGAAGTTCCTGAAGGAACTAGGAATATGATTGCTAAATTACCTCCTTTTATTTTGCAACCCAACAATTTTAAAGTTAGTGTAGCAGTAGATATTCCAAATATAAAGTTATATGATATATTGAAAGAACAAATACATTTAGAAATTGTTGATTTAGGTTCGGAAACTGGAAAAAGTGGAGATGCTGATAATGGAATTATATATTCAAATATAAAGTGGATATTTTAAATGAATAAGCGAATATTAATTTTATCAACAAGTGATAATCAAGGTGCGTATGAGGCCACTTATAAGATTGCAAAATTTTTATACGAAAAAAAATATGAAGTTGCACTAGTAGTAAAATATCAAACAAAATATGAGCCTTTTATATTTCAGGTTTCCAATATAATTCCACGTATTGTAAGAATAAAGGAACAAGCAATTAGAAGATATCCTAAACTAAAAAGCATTTTAGATAGAAATAGTTACAAAACAAAGTTTGATTATTCCTATTTGACATTAGATGAAAATTTAAATCTAATTCATGAGGAAAGGATACTTGAAAAGATTTCATTTACTCCAGATATAATAATTTCTGGGATGACAAATGGTTTTTGCACATCTAATACACTCCTTGCTTTATATAAAAAAACAAATGCAAGAGTTTATTATTGGTTGTTAGATATGGAACATTTAACAGGTGGTTGTCATTATGCCTGGGATTGTAATGGATATGAAAATGAATGCAAAAATTGTCCTGCAATAATTGATGTTGAAAAAAAAGATCGCGCTCATCAGAACTTTCTAATAAAAAGAAAGAATATAACTGAGGCAGGAATAGGTGTAATAGCGGGTTCAGGATGGGTTAGAAATCAAGCAGCAAAATCAACCTTTTTTAAACATCAAAATAATATATTGAATACTAACAGTTGTATTGATATTCGTTTGATGAATAATAAAAATAGAAATATTGCTAAAAGTTTATTTCAAGTTGATAAAGATACTAAGACAATATTAGTAGGATCATTGCATATAAATGACCCTAGAAAGGGACTTAAATATTTTTTGGAGTCATTGGATATTTTATGGAAAAACCTTGAAGACGAAATTAGAGAGAAAGTAATAATTTTTGTTGTAGGAGAACATTATCATCAAACTGAATTTGTATCAAAAATCCCATTCAAGAAACAAATTATCGATTATGTAAAAGATTACAGATTGTTGTCATTATTATATCAGGCAACAGACATTTTTGTTTGTGCTTCGATTGAAGATTCGGGTCCAATGATGGTTTCTGAAGCTTTAGCATGTGGCACTCCAGTTGTTGGTTTTGAAATGGGAATAGTGGGTACTCTTGTAAAAGAGGGTTACAATGGTTATGTAGCACCCGTAAAAAATAGTCTTGAGTTGGCAAAGGGTCTTGAAACAATTGTCAGATTAGAGAAAGAAGAATTTGAGGAGTACTCTAATAATGCAGTAAAGACTGTGGAATTGTTTTCTTCACATGATTATGCAATTAAGATACTCGAACAATTATTTGAAAATTAGTTATTTTGTTCAAAATCAAGTAAATGGATTTACGGCTAATAGAGAATGAAGAAAAGTACTATGATTTTATACGAATTCTCAGAACTCATCAAGAAAACACAATGGGATTTCTTGAACAAGTAGAAATCACAAGTGAACAGCAGTTCAGGTATATGGAAAAGTACCAAAAAAATTATCTTATTTGTGTAAATGAAAGCGTAATCCCTGTTGGATGGATTGGCATTGTAGATAATGATATTAGATTGTGTGTTGATCCACAATTTAAGGGTAATGGGATTGGAACTTTTATGTTGTCTTCATTTATAAAGTTGTATCCTAATGGAGAAGCTAAGGTTTTGATAGGGAATAAAGCAAGTAATAAATTATTTCAATCAAATGGCTTTAAAATTTATAAGCATGATGAAAAATTTATTTATTATAAATTTATTATAAGTGAATAGATTACTTAAAATAAATATATCCTTGTTTAATTCATATAAACTCATTGTAATTATTACTCACTAATTAGTTCAAATAATACATACAAATTTTCATTAACAACATAACTAAAATGATTCCATTTAATAAGCCCTACTTAAGCGGAAATGAATTGAACTACATTCAAGAATCTGTTCAATCGGGCAAAATTTCGGGAGATGGTCTATTTACAAAAAAATGTAATGATTTTTTCGAAAATAAATATGGGTTCAAAAAGGTTTTATTAACTACATCCTGTACGCATGCCCTAGAAATGGCTGCAATACTAATAAATATTAAAAAAGGAGATGAAGTGATAATGCCCTCTTATACATTCGTTTCTACTGCTAATGCTTTTGTATTAAGGGGAGCAAAAATTGTATTTGCAGATAGCAGTTTTGAAAACCCTAATATGGATGTTACTAAAATTGAATCTTTAATCACAAGTAGGACAAAAGCAATTGTGCCTGTGCACTATGCAGGAATTGCTTGTGATATGGACTCAATTATGGAGTTAGCAAAAAAATATAAGTTATGGGTTGTAGAGGATGCCGCACAAGCAATTGAAAGTTATTACAAAGGACGTTTATTGGGGAGTATTGGTCATCTTGCAGCATTTTCGTTTCATGAAACAAAAAATATTGTATCAGGGGAAGGGGGTATGTTAGTGATTAATGACGAACAATTTTCGCAGCGTGCTGAGATAATAAGGGAGAAGGGGACAAATAGATCTCAATTTTTTCGCGGTGAAATAAATAAATATGGTTGGGTTGATATTGGATCGTCTTATTTACCATCTGACATCATTGCTGCGTTTTTATTTGCACAACTAGAAAAAATAAAAGATATACAGCGAAAGAGATTGGAAATTTGGAATCGATATCAAAAAAATCTATTTCCACTGGTAAATTATGGAATTCAATTGCCATTTATTGAAGATTATGCAACTTGTAATGCTCACATGTATTACATAGTATGTAAAAGTTTAGAACAACGCAATAGCCTTATAAAATTTTTAAAAGAAAATAAAATCCTTTCAGTTTTTCATTATTTGTCATTACATAAAAGTGAATATTTTATTGAATCTCACGATGGAAGAGAATTAGAGAATAGTGACAGATATTCAGATTGTTTATTAAGACTCCCCTTGTTTTATGAGTTAGAATTAAATCAAGTTGATTTAATTTGTTCGGCTATTTTGGAATGGCTTAAAGTTGCGAAATAATATTTCCAAAATGATTCTAATTTCACATGTTTAGAAAATTCCTAAAGAAGAATTTATTCAATTTAATTTCTCGAATTACAACGAGTTATGAAACACAACAATCATTTAATAAAAGTGAAGTGTTAAAAAAGTCACTTAAATCATCCAAGGATTTTTTTATTGAAGGACATTATAAAATAGTAAATCCACAATATATTTCGTTTGGAAATGGTTTTCATAGTTTGTGGAATTTAAGGATTGAAGCGGTAGATAATTATAGAGGGCAGCAATTTTTTCCAGAAATCGTTATAGGTTCAAATGTGCAATTTCATAGTGATATTCATATTGGAGCAATTAATAAGGTGGTTATTGGAAATAATGTATTATTAGCAAGTCGGATATATATTTCAGATCATGTTCATGGAGAAATTAATAGTAACGACTTAGATAAAATTCCTGCAGATCGGATGATAACTTCAAAGGGACCTGTTATAATTGAAGACAATGTTTGGATTGGCGAAGGGGTATCAATTTTGGCTGGAGTAACGATAGGAAAGAATGCAATAGTTGGAGCAAATTCTGTAGTGAACAAAAGTATTCCTGCTAATTGTGTTGCTGCAGGAGTTCCTGCTAGAGTGATAAAAAAATTGGATAATTAAGTAGGTATCTGGTTTAGGGTTTAAGGACTAAGGTAGAAAAATATATTTTTTATTTGATTTTTTCATACCTAAAACATATAAAAATAATCAAGTCTCTCTTTGCTTCAATTATAACATTATTTCCTTCCAATCAGGAAGTTTAGCCACTAGGAACACAAAGTTTTTATAAAGTAAGCAAGGAATTATTGTTTATAATTGCTCAGATTAATATATTTAATATAAAACTCTGTGTTCCATGTCTTTATCCTTGTTTCCTTTGTAGTAAAGCTTCCTAATTTGTAACCTTTATATCTTAATTATACAAATGGATAATAGTCTTGCAATTGTGATTCCGGCATTTAAGGCTGCTTTTTTTAAGGCTTGTTTGGAATCAATTGCAAATCAAACTAATAAAAATTTTAAAGTTTATATTTCTGACGACGGAAGTCCAGAAAATATTTATGAAATAGCTGAAGAATATCTTGATAAATTAAATTTAGTATATAAACGTTTTGACGAAAATTTAGGTGGTAAAGATTTAGTTGCGCATTGGAACAGAAGTGTTGCACTTGCTGAAGAACAATGGATTTGGCTATTTTCTGACGATGATTTATTAACGCCAAATTGTGTGCAAGCATTTTTTGATGCTTTAAATAAGACTAATTCTGCCTATAATTTATATCGGTTTAATATTGAAATGATAGACAGTAAAGATCAAGTTATTTGTGTAAAAGAACGTCATCCTGAATTAGAAAGCAATTATGGTTTTCTAATCCGTAGGTTGCAAGCAAAGTGCTTAAGTGCAGTTATAGAATATGTTTTTAGAAAGGATGTTTTTGATGAATTAAATGGTTTTGTAAATTTTCCATTAGCAACATCTTCAGATGACGCTACATGGATAAAGTTTGCAAAGAATTTGCCAATTTTTACCATTTCTTCAGAGCTTATTTATTGGCGAGCTAGTGGTAAAAATATAAGTTCTCGTAAAGGGCTTCATGTAAAAAAAGCATTTGCTTTAATAGCATATATTGATTGGGTATTAGATTTTTTTCCTGAAAGGAGAGAATTTATTTTGCAATTAGTTGAGTCTTGGTATTATGAAAGTCTAAAATATATAGGAGGTAAGCTAAATGCTTTTTCAATTTACAAGTTATCAAAAGAATTAAAAAGGCTGTTTCCAAACAAACAGACTAGTTACTTTTTTAAACAACTATATTTTATAAAGCCTTTCAATTAATACTTTTATCAAAACATGAAAATAGTTGCAATAAGAGAGAAATTCGAACATATCAGTATTCATAGTGGATATGATACACTTTATAGATATCTGTCTACTAAAACGGAAATAGAATCGATTTTTTGTCATTTTAAAAAAATTTACCGAAGAGGAATTGGAAGGATAATGTTACAAGGTGTAGAATTTGCAGAAGGGACAAGTTTTTATAATGCACAGTCTTTTGAAGCTGAATCAAAACTTTTTTTTAGAAATCATTTCATTAAAACCGATATCATACACTATTCTCATGGAGAACCTTATTTTGGATTGGGTTCAAAATTTAAGAAGATATTACCTAAAATTGTCTTAACAAATCATCAGCCTGTAACTTGGTGGCAACAACAGGAAAAGTTTACAAATAAATTCAGCAGAGCAGACTCTATTATAGTTTTATCAGAATACGATAGAGACTATTTCTCGTCAGTTTGTAATACAGAAGTTGTTTATATTCCTCACGGAGTAGACATCGATTTTTATCATCCATCAGGTTTAGTACAACCGTCTGAAAAATTTAACGTTTTGTTTTCTGGAAGGTACTTGCGTGATGTTGATTCTTTGGCTAGTCTTATAAAAAGAGTGGATGCGAAATTGCCAATTGAATTTAATATTATTTACTTTGAAAGATCAAAAACAGATAACAAAAATTTATTAGAAATAGCAGATAATCCGAATGTTAAATGGTTGAGCAACTTGAGTGAGGAACAATACTTAGCAGCTTATCAACAGGCCGATTGTTGCCTGATTCCTTTAGAAGATTCTACTGCTAATAATGCCATTTTAGAAGCAATGTCATGTGGCTTGCCGATAATTTCAACAGATGTTCCGGCTATAAATTCTTATTTAAAGGATGATTTTTCAATTTTAGGCAGAAAAGCTAATGTTGATGATTTGTATGATGCTTTAATGCATTTGTTTGAGAATAGAAATGTTGGTACAGAAATGGGTAAAAAGGCAAGAGAAAAAGCTGTTTCAACGTTTGACTGGAATGTAGTTGCAAAACAAACTCATGATTTGTTTAATTCTGTAATCATAAAATAGAAATAAGTATTAGGTAATAGGTATTAAGTAATTTCATATTCAATCAAAAACTTACAACTTATTACCTGTAACCTACAACTTAATACTTTAAAGCTTTGAGTTTGAAAAAAAATATTGTCTTATCCGTTTTACATGGATACACTTATCAATTCATTGAACCTTTTATTCAATCTTATAGAAGAGGACATGTTGAAGCTGATTTAGTCATTTTTACGTCTGATACAGTTTCTGCTTTAGTAAAGCGCTTACTTAAAAAAAGAGGCGCAATAATTATTGAATACAGTTCAAAAAATCCACTTGATTTGGTAGACCATTCGTTGAAAGAAAATCTTCCTTCCCGTATATCTATCAACAACTATCGTTTTATATTGTTTTTAGACTTTTTAATAAAAAATAAGGAAAAGTATGAAAATATTCTATTAACAGATATAAGAGATGTAATTTTTCAAAGTGATCCGTTTAAAAAAATGAATAATGATAGTATATATTTTTTCTTAGAAGGAGAAGGAGAAGAAGGAACTTTCGGAGTTTCCTTACAAAATCATATATGGTCTGTTGAAGCTAACGGTTTGGAATTTACAGAGTCAATTTTAGATAAAATGGTTAGCTGTGCTGGAGTTACAGCAGGAAATATTAATAATATAATTCATTATCTCAATTATATGCGTACAAGTTTGACTGCATGGGATGAATTAAAATGGGGTATAGATCAAGGAATTCACAATGGCTATATATATAAAAATGAGGGCACAAATATTATTCTTTCTGGTAATGAAAAATCATTGGTTTGTACATTAGGTTTATGTAAAGATTATAGATTAAACAAAATGAACGAAATTATTACACCTTCAAATGATGTATACAGTGTGGTACATCAATATGACAGGATCAGAGAGTTAAATGTTTTAGTAAGAAAAAAATATATTGGCTTAAAAGGAATACAGCTGTTAAAAAAGGTACTTTTTAGTTCACGTTTCTTAAATAGAAATAAGCATATTTAGAAAGCAATAGATGAAAAGGATAATTCGTGGATTTGGTAGAATAATTTTAAAGCTTTTTGCACCTCGTCTTTTTTATATCGAAAATAATGAAGTGGAAGTTCGTTCGTTGGGAAAAAATATTTCTGATTCTTTTATAAGTTTAAAGTCAAAGATTTTTGGACCTGCACAGATAGGTGCATCAAGCATAGGAGATTATACGTATATATCAAAAAACGCACAGATTAGTCTTACAGAGATTGGGAAATTTTGTAGCATAGGACCCAATTTTTGTTGTGGTTGGGGAATTCATCCTGTAAATGGAATTTCTACTTCGCCAATGTTTTATTCAAATGCAAAGCAAGTTGGAATTACATTTTGTGAAAAAAGCAAGATTGAAGAAAGAAAGAGAATAACAATAGGTAATGATGTTTTTATTGGGATGAATGTAACAATTTTAGATGGAGTTACTATTGGGGATGGTGCTATAATAGGTGCAGGTACAATTGTTTCAAAAGACATTCCAGCATATGCAATAGCTGTAGGTTCGCCAGTTAAAGTTATAAAATATAGATTTAATGAAGCACAGATTGAGGCTTTGTTACAGATAAAATGGTGGAATTTTGCTGAAAATGAACTTCAAGTTGTTGAAAAATATTTTTTTGAAATAGACGAATTTATAAATAGATATCATGGCAGAAATTGAAATGAAGAATCTTGATGTTTATCGAGATGAATTTATAAATAGTGGGATTGCTTTGCCATTAAAAAAGGTTGAATATTTTGGATGTGGGTTACTTAATTCGATTCCATTAATTTCAGAAAATAGGAAAGGTTGGCCTTGGAATATTGAATCAGATTTTTTGCTATTTAATTCAACTTATAAATGGCCAAAGATTTCAATTGTGATTCCCTCATACAATCAAGGCGCTTTTATTGAAGAGGCAATAAGATCAGTCTTACTTCAGAATTATCCAAATATTGAAATTATTATTATTGACGGTGGGAGTACAGATGGTACTTCTGAGATATTGGAAAAATACAATCAATGGATAAGCTATTGGCATAGTAAAAAGGATATGGGGCAGGGTAATGCAATTAACTTGGGCTTTAGTATAGCTACTGGCGAATATTTTGGATGGTTAAATAGTGATGACTTTTACAATAAGGATGCGTTTTATCATTTAGGCATTGAAATAATGAAATCAAAAAGAGATTTCTATTACGGAGATGCAAATACTGTAAATGAAGATAGAAGTGAGGAAGCATATTGGAAAGCCAACTTAGTTTTGGATCGATACTTACGTTTTGGAGGGTTAATTGCTTCACATGCTGCATTTTGGAATAAACGAATTCATCAGCCAATTTGGGAAAAGATGAATTGTAATGTTGATGCCGAGTTATGGATACGAATGGTAAAAGGTAGGAGTAAGAAGCATATCAGATTTCCTTTAGGTTCAATACGACAACAACCTTCAGCAAAATCAATCGATGAAAAATGGCTTCAGAAATGGAAAGAAGATGACCATAATATTGAGACCCTACATGGAAAGCCCCCCGCTCCGAGAGACTATATCTCTTATGAAAATAGGTATATTCAAAAGATGTATAAGAAATTGAGTAATTGGTTTTAAAGAGTAATACAAGTGGTTCGAAATGAAGAATAATTAATAAATTATTGTTTCGTTTGGTTGGAAATGTTGATATAAAAAACAAGAAGCAGTCTGTATATTTAAAACTTTCATAGAAACTTAAAAGTTAGCTACTCTTTTTAAATTAGATATTCCACAAATTATTGTCTCAAATTAAAAATATAATGCAATAATTCATCACTTCAATATAGTGACCATACGTTTTGTTTTTATTTTTCTTAATTTTTTTATGTTTCAATAATTATAATAAAAATTTGTGAGTTGAAAATTTTGAACATCATATATTACAAAGTTGCTCTTCTACTAAATTGTTTACGATTGGCTCCTCACTTTTTTATTTTCAAAAAACATAGGACAAATGAAATTATTCATTACGAAGTGGTGAGGTGGTTAAAATTGAACAAAATGAATTATAATCCTGATAAGGGTTTTTTCTTGTTGATGATTAATTTTCCTGAATTTCGTAATTTGTTTTATTTCAGAATTGGTGAAAATATATCTAAATACATAGAATTTTTGTGTCCAAAGATGAATACACTTTTCATCAATGGTAATATTGGAAAAGGATTATTTATTCAGCATGGATTTGCTACGATAATTGCCACAAATCAAATGGGTGAAAATTGTTGGATTAATCAACAGGTAACAATTGGATTTTCAAATGCTACAGACTGCCCTACAATTGGAAATAATGTAATTATATCTGCTGGTAGTAAAATAATTGGAAATGTAAAAATTGGTGATAATTCAAAAGTAGGTGCAAATGCCGTAGTTGTAAAAGATGTACCTGCTAATTGCACAGTCGTTGGTGTTCCTGCTCATATCATTAGAAGAGATGGTATACGGGTACAAGAACCTTTGTAGTTTAAATTTTTTAAGAAATATATTTCTAACATAATATTTCTTAATTACTCTATTGAATTGTAAATAAAATGCTCATTCAACTCAAGACAATAATTAGGGATGTTGCTACCAAATATATTTTTTGTACTAAATTTTGGAGAAAGTTATTTTATACTCCAATCGGAACGTGTACTGTTACAGATCTTCAGAAAAATAGTGTTAATATTTGGCATCAAAATCAGGAAGTTTTAGATAAAAATAGAATACTCCCTTTAAGCATTGACCAAAAAGTACATTGGAAATTTAATACTTTTAAATCTCTTTCTGCTAAAAAACAATTTGTAATTATAGCTCAAAATTGGTTTGTTTGGGGTAATCAAGGATGTGTTATAACTGATAAAGGATATGTGTTATCAGAAGTATCAAAAGAGTATGACAATTTATCACATTCGGTATTTAAACAATATAAATTAATAATACCCAAAAAAATAAAAGGAATCACTGCTGTTTTAGCAGCATCAGGAGCTAGTGTATTTTATCATTGGATGGTTGATATTTTACCAAGGATTCAATTACTGAAAGACTCAGGCCACTTTGATCAAATTGACAAGTTTATACTAAACTATCAGGGACTTACTTTTCAAAAAGAGGCTTTAAAAAAATTAGGAATTCCTATTGAAAAGTTGATAATTTGTAATGGGCATTGGGATTTTCATTATGAATTTGAGACTCTAATTATACCTTCTTTTGTTTCACCCTTAAATGTTGTATCTGTTTACACTATTAACTTTTTACAGCAAACATTTTTAAAAAGCGTTAAAAAATTGTCTTCGAATGATTCAAAATTATATATTAAAAGAATAAACGGTAGAAGGATTCTTAACGAGACTGAAATAGAGAACTTCCTGCTATCAATAGGATTTCGAAGTATTTTGTTAGAAAATTATACAATTGAAGAACAAGCATTACTCTTTCAAAATTCAAATTATATAATTGGACCTCATGGTGCGGGATTTACAAATTTGGTGTTTTGTAAATCAGGTACAACTGTAATAGACATTTTCTCTCCATTATGGGTAAATCCTTGTTATTGGACTATAGCAAACGAATTAAATCTTGATTACAGGTATATAATTGGAGAAGGAAATAGACCAAATGAAGGCACTGATTTGAAAGGAAAAGGGGAAAATATTCTGTTAAATCTTGACAAGCTAAAAGAATTAATGTACTTGCCACCTTTATTACTTGAGGAAAATTAAACTTACTACTTAAATTTAAACAACCAGATACAGATGAATTACCAAAATTTAGTGCTTCCTGTTTTATTTACAACTATTAAATAACTAATTTATTAATTATTAATTTAATTTTCTATAGTTCAATTTTATGACTTCAAATAACCCTCTTGTCTCAATTATAATTCCATTGTATAATGCAGAAAGCTATATTTCGGAATCGATAGAGAGTGTTTTAAGCCAAACATATCAAAATATTGAATTGTTGGTAATAAATGATGGTAGTACAGATAATAGCTTTCGTATAGCTAAAGAATATGAAAGTGATAAAGTAATTATTATTGACCAACAAAATAAAGGGGCAAGTGCGGCAAGAAATCTTGGTTTGCAATTATCAAAGGGTGAGTTTGTTAAGTTTTTTGATGCAGATGATTTAATGAATCCTGAAATGATTGAATCACAAGTGAAAATTGCAATTAAAAATCCTGATTCAATAATTTCGGGCAAATGGGGCCGGTTTTATAAAAGTGATATTAATTCATTTCAACTTTGTAGAGAAGAATGTTGGCGTAATTTAAACTCAATTACTTGGTTAAAGCTATCTTGGAAAAATGCATTACCAATGACTCAACCAGGTATTTTTCTGTTATCAAGGAAGGTTATTGAAAAAGCAGGATATTGGGATGAGCGTTTGTCATTGAATGATGACATGGAATTTTTTACAAAAAACATATTAGCAGCCAAAAAAGTATTTTTTTGTGATAATGCAATATTATACTATAGATCTGGACTTGGAAATTTGGCTCTTTCATCTTTAAAAACCCCTAAGGGAATTCATTCTAATTTTTTATCAATTCAATTAAGTGTTTCATACTTTTTAAGTGTTACTAATGATGCAGAATCACTAAGGCTTGCAGCAAATATTTGGCAAGGATTTGTATATGAAGCCTACTTCATAGATAAAAAATTAGCAAATGCAGCAGAAAAAACTATTAAATTACTTCATGGAAGTGATTATAAGTTACCGAGTGGAAAGGTTTTAAGGTTCTTATCACTAGTATTAGGATGGAAATTAGCAAAGAGAATCCATTTAATATTTAGGCAACATTAATGATATGAGAAGAAATCTTCCTCAATTAAATATAATAAGGGCAATAGCTTCATTGGGAGTAGCAATTTTTCATTTGGGAGGAAAAGCTTTGCCAATATTAAAATGGGGATGGCTTGGAGTTGAAATGTTTTTTGTCCTTACAGGTTTTGTTATTTGTTGGTCACTTCCAGAAAATTATTCATTAAAAAACTTTCCTACTTTTATTTGGAAAAGATTAGCAAGGGTAGAACCTCCATATATACTTTCAATATTTATCATCATCTTCTTGTCATTCCTCTTAAGTGAGATGAAAAATATAAATTTTATTAATATTCTTTTTCATTTTGCCTATTTAAATAACTTTTTGAATAATAATTACTTATCCCCTGTTTATTGGACACTTGGAATTGAATTCCAATATTATATTTTCATAGGATTACTTTTTCCACTAATTTTTTATTCAAATAAAACTTCTATTCTCTTTTTAATTCTTTTAAATGCAATTGCCTATTTTTATCCATCTCCTTATTCAATTGTACTAAATTTTATTTCCTTTTTCTCATTAGGAATTATCGTTTACATGTATAAATCTAATAGAATTCAAACTAGTATATTGGTAGTATTGGCAATTTTAAATATCCTAGTAATTTATTTTATAAACGGTATTCCTCCAACAATTGCTGCTATTTTAACAATGTTAATCATTTTATTCTTCGAAAAAAGTAATCCAATTATTGATTTCTTTTCAAAGATTAGTTTTTCACTTTATTTAACTCATGACATAATTGCGAGTCGTTTAGTAGTTTATATTGGAAATAAATTTATTATTAAAACCATTTTTACAAAGGGTTTTGCTTTTTCAATAGGTATCATAGTCTCGATTGTATTGGCTTATTTTTTTTATATTTTAATCGAAAAGCGCGCGCTGAGCTTATCTAAAAAATTAGTATACAGTGTTTAGAAATCGTAATTAATTATTTTATTTCATAAAAGTATAATGAATATATTAATAATAATGGATGCGGGTGTTCCTGTACCACCAAAATTGTATGGAGGTCATGAACGGTTAGTCTATATGTTTGCTGAGCAGTACATAAAAATGGGACATTCTGTAACTGTAATGGCTGGACCTGAATCATTTTGTTCTGGTAAAACTATTTCTTTTGGAAAAAATGGATTGCCTAAAGGAAAAATACAGTCTCTTTTAGAAGTTATTATTGTTTGGAAGTACTTATTTTTTAATCATAAAAAGTATGACCTAATCCATAATTTCGGTAGATTAGTTTATTTGTTTCCAATTCTAAATGAGTCAGTTATTAAAATTATGACTTACGGTAGATTAGTAACGGCAAAGAATATTGAGAATATTTGTAAGCGTAAGAATAAACATTTAATATTTACAGGCTGTAGCAATTATTTAGTTTCGACAGGCAATGTTGCTGGAAATTGGGAAACGGTTTATAATGCCATTGAATTTGAAAAGTATACTTTAAATGTAAATATTTCAGAAGATGCACCACTTATGTTTTTGGGTAGACTTGATAAAATTAAGGGCTGTCATAATGCAATAAAATTGGCAAAAAAGTCTGGAAGAAAGCTAATTATTGCTGGCAATATATCACATGTTGAAGAGGAGAAAAAATATTTCAAAGAAGAAATTGAACCCTTTATTGATAATACTCAAATAACTTATGTTGGACCAATAAATGATGCTCAAAAAAATCATTATTTAGGTCAAAGCATTGCTTTGTTGATGTTAATTGAATGGGATGAACCATTTGGTATGGTAATGACAGAAGCAATGGCTTGTGGTACTCCTGTTATTGGGTTTAGGCGAGGTTCGGTTCCAGAGGTTGTAGAAGATAGAATAACAGGATTTGTTGTAGATAATTTAGATGATGCTTTTAAGGCATTAAATAATATAAACGTCATAGATAGAACAAATTGCAGAATAAGATCAAAAAGTAGATTTGATGTCGATGTAATAGCAAACGATTATCTCACAATCTCTGTAAAAGATAATTAATTCCAAATGTTTATTGTTGAAAAAATTAACACGTATTTAGGTGCCAATTATTCTTTACCTTAAGATTTCCTTAAGAATAGTGAGTTAGAAGTATTTCAAAAATTATATTATTATTTTATATATTTTCAATTACCGAACATTAAAGTAGTAATATTTTTATGTTAATTTATTTATTAAAAAAGATTTTTTTTTGAATTTGTTGTATTTCTATACATTTTAAATTTAATAATGGTAAATAGTAAAAATCATATTTCAAAAATTGATAGCTTAAGAGGGATTGCAATTATGGGTGTTTTTTTATATCATTCCCAACTAATTTTATATACTAATTGTGATTTGAAAGTGTATGGGATAAATCACTTCTTAATCGTAAATGGATTAAATGATATTATTATAAATTTTTCTCCGGTTGCTTTTGGATGGACTGGTGTCCAATTATTCCTGATAATTAGTGGTTTTTTAATACACTATGGATTTTTACAAAAAAATACTAATCTTGATGTTGTTTCCTTTTTTATACGTCGGTTCTGGCGAATTTATCCACCCTATCTGATATTGCTATTATTTATTTGTTTTTCAAAGAACAATATTGGAGAATACCTTAATAATAAAGATGGCATTGAAAATTTTGTTTCACATCTTATGTTAATACACAACCTAAGAAGTAAATATTTTTATCATATTAATCCTTCTTTTTGGAGTTTAGCTTTAGAGGTACAATTATATTTGATATATCCACTTTTGTTAGTTGTTTGGAGGAGCATCGGGATTAATAAAATCTTTTATTTAACATTTTTAATTTCACTTATTTTATTATTTGTTGGAATGTATTTTGAAAATAGAATTGACTTTTTTAAATCTCCAACTTACGATCGTTCTATCTTTAAGTACTGTTTTATTTGGTGGTCGGGAGCACTACTTTCGGAAAAATATTATTTAAATGAAAAATTATTTCCTCAAAATTCATTTATTGTTTTTCTTACCTGTTTTTTTTTAGCCCAATTGTCAAAGGCATATTTATATACTAGTTATTTTACCATTTATTTAATAACAATTGCTTGGCTTGCATTTTTTGAATGGTTTTTATATGACACAAAAATTAGTCTAAATAACAAATTAGTAAAGATTTTGTCTGTTTTAGGAATATGTAGTTATAGTTTTTACTTAATTCACTTTCCATATATGTATGGTTTGTTTGATTATTTTAATTTTCTTGGATTATCTGAAAAATCAGTCTTAGTTAAAATTATTCCAACATTCTTGGTTATTTTCATGATTTCTTATTCTTATTATTTGTTTATAGAGCAGACTTCTATAAAGTTTGGAAAAGGATTCTTAGATAAAATAAAAAGAAATTTGGTGTAGAGTAAAAACTTTAAAATAGTATTTTTTAATGGATATTAAATAATGAAGTATAAATATTTAGAATATCTAAGAGCATTTGCTGCACTTGTAGTGTTCATAAATCATATTGTAGGAAAGTTGCCCTATTTGATTTTACACAAAAGTCTTGTTTTGCAATCAATTGGTGCATGGGGTACAGAGGCAGTAATCATTTTTTTTCTATTATCTGGTGCCGTAATCAATCATACGGTAAAAAAATATAAACAAGATACAAAAGTTTTTTTACAAAAGCGAGCAATTAGGATATTGCCAATTTATTATGTTTGTATAATTTTAACTATTCTAATTGACTACATTACTAATTTCCATTCAAATTCAACTATTAATTATTGGGGAAGCATTTTTTTTGTAGCAACATTGCAGGGTACAATAGCTCCTCCTTTATCAACAATTGCTGTTGTATGGAGTTTAAGTTTTGAAGTGTTCTTTTACTTAGTTTTTTCATTTACAATTGGTAAGTATCAAGGTATATTATTAAGGATCTGGATTTTTGTAGCTTTCGTTTCACTATTTCTTTTTTATATTAAATTTGAAAATAAATTACTTTCTTATTTTATTTTTATGTTTTCTTTTTCTTCATTATGGTTATTCGGATATTTTATTTATGAATATAAAAATAAATTTAGAACAACTTTTTCAACAGCAATATTTGCTTTTAGTATGATTCCACTAATCAATAGATTACAAATTAGTCCACAATTTTATGACATCCTTGTGTATCTTGTAACTGCATTTGTTTGTTTGCCAATATTTGTTTATTCATTAAGTGGTAATGAAAAGGTAGAAACAAATAATATTATTAGGATAACTTATTTACATTACATACCAATTTATTTAATAAGTGCAGGATTATCTATTTTCTGTTCAAAGTCGATGTTCATTAGTAAGTTAATGTATATGTCATTACCTCTTATTTCGTTGCTTCTACTAAATTCAGAGATAGAATTTAGAATAAAAAATTGCTTAAAGAAGATTGATAAATTCTTGCTTTTTACAGCATCTATTAGTTATGCATTATATCTCATTCACATGCCAATAATTTTTTTATTTGGTAGATTATTACCAAATAGTTTATTATTGAATTTGTGTTTAATTATTATTTTTTCCTTCGCAATTAGTACTTTCCTAGAACATTATTTTCAAAAGAGAATTAGTAAATTTTTTAATAAATAATGAAAAGCATTGTTTTAATCTCTTCAGGTCAGCCCTCTGTAAATCCACGATTGGTAAAAGAGGCTAATGCTTTGTCTGAAGCAGGATTTAAAGTATTTGTTATTTATTCTTTTTGGACAAAGTGGGCTTGGGAAACGGATAAACAATTATTTAAAAATTGTAAATGGACACCTATTTTAGTAGGAGGGTCTCCTTACAAAGCTAAGTTAACCTACTATTATACTCGTTTACGATTTAAGTTAGCTAGAAATATTGCAAAATATGTTACGTTTCAATTTGGTTTTGCTGAATTAGCTAAGGGCAGGGCTTATCCTGAATTGCTCAATAAGTCAAAATCAACTAAAGCTGCATTGTATATTGCACATAATTTGGCTGCTTTGCCTGTTGCAGTAAAATCTGCAAAAAAAAACTTCTCAAAATGTGGATTTGATTTTGAAGATTTTCATAGACAAGAAGTTACAGATGATTATAATGACTTTAGATATCGTCATTCTAAATTTTTAGAGGACAAATACTTAAATAAATGCTTTTACTACACAGCTGCAAGTAGTCTGATAGCAATTGAATACAAAAAATTATATGAATTTCTATCACCTGTTGTAATAAACAATGTCTTTGAGAAGAAGCAAATACATATATCAGCTAAAACAGAAAATGAGAAATTGAAATTATTTTGGTTTTCTCAGATGATTGGAAAAAATAGGGGGATTGAAGATGCAATTTTAGCACTTAATATATTGAAAAATCCTTTAATTGAATTGCATCTATTAGGTAATGTTAACGAAGAAACAGTTTTATACTTTAAAGAAATGGCAATATTTGATTTAAAAAATCTTTTTTTCCATTCACCTATACATCCCGATAACATTTTCGAGTTTTCTACACAATTCGATATTGGACTTGCCTTAGAACCTGGGTTTTGTAAGAATAATACAATAGCGTTATCTAATAAAATATTTTCTTATTTAAATTCCGGATTGGCAATTATTGCATCAGATACAGATGCACAAAAAGGTTTTTTAGAAGAAAGCGTGAAGAGAACTGGATTTATTTATCCAATTGGAAATGAAAAAAAATTAGCTGAAATAATTAACTTGTTTTTTTCCAATCAAAACTTGCTTCAGGAATGTCAATATAACGCTTTAGAAGCAGTTGAGACATTGTATAATTGGGAAATGGAATCACAAAAATTTTTGTCATTAATTAGAACCTTAATTTAATGAAACAACATTCGAAAAGGTTTGAGATTCTAGATGGACTTCGTGGTGCTGCAGCATTATATGTAGTTATTCATCATGCACGTCTTTTGTGTTTAGAGAGTTATAATACTGGCTATTCGTTGCATCCTGAGAGGTATTCAATTTTAGATAAGATAGCTTTAATTTTAATGTCTTTTTTCAGGTTTGGGTCTGAGGCTGTAACACTTTTTTTTTTACTATCTGGTTTAGTTATTCATTACAAACACGCACACTCTGTGATGGAGTTAAACGATAAATATAGATTTGAAACGTTAAAATATTTTAGGAATAGAATTTATAGAATTTATCCCCCCTTAATTTTTAGTATCTTAATGATGCTTGGCATTGGCTATCTTTCAAAATGGATTTATAATGTTTCATTTCCTGAAAATTTATCTTTTAAAACAATAATTGGAAATCTTTCGTTTATAACTATTCCTTATTTTGAAGTTGTAGGAAATAACTATCCATTATGGTCATTAAGAGTAGAGTGGTGGATATATGTAATTTACCCTCTTTTTTTCTATGTTAATAGAAAATGGTGTTTTCAAAGTTATTTTATTGTCATTTTTATTGCTATCGCATTATTTATTGTGAATTTAAATCATGCCTATTTCTGGGTTGATACTTTATTGTTTTTTCCAACTTGGTGTTTAGGGGCATTAGTAGCTGACGTATTATCAAATAGAATTGGGTATAGAAAGGAATTTAATTGGCTAATATTTTTAATACCAATTGGATTGTATTTAGGGGGAGTATTGAGTAATAATTACCTCTCTGACTTTCTTTTTGGTGTTAGTTTATTTCCTTTTTTTATTTTTATATTGGAGAAAAATTCAGGAAGATTAAATACAATTGTTACAAAGTTTATTTCTTTTTTTAAAATATTTTGCCCATTCTCCTATACGCTATATATAATACACTTTCCTATTCAAGCTTTTTTATCTGAGTATTATAAAAGGAGTCATAATCAACATCTGCCTCAAAAATTATCTTTAGCCATATTTAGTATTATTATTTCTTTAATTGTTGCTTTTGTAGCACATTTTATAACTGAAAGAAAATTTAAAAAAGTTAAGTAATGAGAATACACTTATTGTTTTTTTATGTCTTCAATATAAAGTAAAATAATTTTCCATAATTCTATAAGCAAATTGTAAATTACTTAGCTTGAAAAATCTACTCATCATTTCCCCTCACTTTCCGCCTGTTAATGCAGCTGACATGCATCGAGTAAGGCAGAGTGTTTGGTATTTTGAATCATTTGGGTGGAAACCTACAGTTGTTTCTGTATATGAAAAATGTGTAGAAACTGAAAATGAACAGTTACTTGAAGCATCATTACCTGAATCACTTGAAGTAATAACAGTTCAAGCATTTTCTACATCATGGACTCGGAAGATTGGATTAGGAGCATTAGCACTTCGATCACTTTTATTTTATTTTTTTAGAGTAAATGAGTTAATCAAGTGCAATAAAATTGATTTAATATATTTTTCTACAACTCAATTTCCTGTTTTAATCTTAGGACGGTTTTGGAAGTGGCGTTTTAAAGTTCCTTATGTTATTGATATGCAAGATCCTTGGTATTCAACCTATTACTTGGATAAGCCAAAAAATGAACGACCAAAAAAATATTGGTTTTCTTATTACTTGAATAAATATCTTGAACCAATTGCGATGAATGGTTGTGATGGATTAATAAGTGTTTCAGCTGCTTATATTTCTCAATTACAGGAACGATATCCAATTTTAAAAGAGAAGCCTAATAAAGTGATTACATTCGGGGCTTTTGAAAATGATTTGGTTGTTACTAAGAATGTAAATATTACAACTCATTATTTTAAAAATAAAGATGTCAGATATGTCGTTTATGTAGGCAGGGGTGGATTTGATATGCAAACTGCAGTATCAAAGCTTTTTGAAGCGTTCAAATATGGACTTTCTGAAAATCCAAAAGTATTTGAGGATTTTCGTTTTTTATTTGTTGGTACTAGTTATGCACCTAAAGGGCAGGGTGAAAAAACTATTCATCCGGTAGCTAAAAAGATAGGAATTGAGAGTTATATAACTGAATACACTGATAGAGTACCATATTTTGAAGGATTAAAAATTTTGCTTGAGGCAGATTTGTTATTTATTCCTGGTTCTGACGACACTTCTTATACGGCTTCTAAATTATATCCTTATATACTTACAAAGAAGCCAATTTTGGGTATATTTAATAAAGAGAGTAGTGCATTTTCAATTCTTCAAGAAACGAATGCAGGAATTGTTTTTAGCTTAAATGAAGAAGTGGTAGTAATTTACAATCAATTAAATGAATTATTAAACGGTATAATCAAAGGAACCTATATTAATAAGACAGATTGGAACATTTTTGATAAATATAGTGCTAAGGTAATGACAGAGAGACAAGTAGAGTTGTTTGAAGAAGTGATTTTGAGAGGGGGAGGAAAGAAGTCAGCATTTTAATGAGATTTAAATGATGATTTGTGTCAATTTTAGAAATGTGATTAAGTTTAAAATGCAAAAAGAGAATTTACATTTTTCATTTTTCACACAAATCGAAAGAATATTGCAAATAAAAACATTTTACTCATTATTAGTTTTATGAAAAAGAAAATTGCAATTGTAACTACACATCCTATTCAATATTATGCACCTCTTTTTAAGTTGTTGGCTCAAGCAATTGAATTGAACGTGTTTTATACTTGGGGTAAGGCTTCAATTGAGAAATTTGATCCTGGGTTTGGGAAGAAAGTAGAATGGGATGTTCCATTATTGGATGGCTATAATTATTTCTTTTTAGAAAATACAGCAAAAAATCCTGGTAGTCATGGATATAGTGGAATAAAAAACCCAGATATTATAAATCTAATAGAAGAATATAATCCATCTGCAATTATTGTAATTGGATGGTGTTATGAGAGTCATTTAAAAGTATTACGTTATTTTAAAGGTAAAGTCCCTGTTTATTTTCGCGGCGATTCAACATTATTAGACAATGTAACCATAGGTTTAAAGAATAAAATAAAAATATTCCTGAGAAAAACCTTATTAAAATGGGTTTATAGCCATGTTGATAAAATTTTCTATGTAGGAACCGCCTCAAAAGAATATTATTTATGGGCAGGATTGAAGAAAAATCAACTTGTTTTTGCTCCACATTCTATTGATAATAGACGGTTTAAAGTAGATAAATCATTTGAAGCGATGGAAATTAGGAGGTCATTATTAATAGATGAATCTGCTATTGTTATTCTTTTTGCCGGAAAGTTAGAATCGAAAAAGAATCCAAAACTTTTATTAGAATGTTTTAAAAAAACAAATATTGAAAATTTGCATTTGCTTTTTATTGGCAATGGAGTACAGGAAAATGAACTTAAAAAATTAGCAAGTGAAGGGCCTAAAAAAAATAAAATTCATTTTGTTGATTTTCAAAATCAATCAATGATGTCAACATGGTATCAAGTAGCAGATTTATATTGTTTACCATCAAAGGGACCTGGAGAAACATGGGGGTTGGCAATTAATGAAGCAATGGTTTGTGGAAAACCAATTATTGCAAGTGACAAAGTGGGTTGTACCGCTGATTTAGTTGATAAGGAAATGAACGGATGGATTTTTGAAAGTAATAATGAAGCGAAGCTTCAGGAAATATTTAATAATATCCCTTCAAAAGAAAAGTTAAAACAAATGGGTGAAGTGAGTAGAAAAATTATCAATGAATGGTCAATTGAATCTACTGTATCAAGTTTTCTATCGGAATTAAATTAGCATTACTACTATCTGCAACAATGAACAATAAACTTAGCAAATTAGAATCTATTAGGGGCTTTGCAGCAGTGTATGTGGTATTGCATCATTCATTTGCTTCAGGTATTGTAATTTTAGGGTATGATATTTCTTTTTTGTTTAGGTTTGGACAAGAAGCCGTTATCCTTTTTTTCTTTTTATCGGGTTTTGTAATACAGTATTCTTTTTTAAATTCAAGAGATAAGTCATTTAAGTCTTTTTTTTTGAAACGCTTTCTGCGAATTTATATACCATTATTTATTGTCTTTTTAACTAACTATTTAATTCTATGGGTACAGCACAACAAATTACCGACTAATAATCTTTGGAATATTATTGGTAATATTTTGATGCTTCAGGATAATGGTTCATTAAAACCTAATGTAATTTGTGAACCATTTTTAGGAAATTCACCTCTTTGGTCGTTATCTTATGAGTGGTGGTTTTACATACTATTTATCCTAGTTTCTTTGAATGTGAAAGAAAACGTTTCTAATTTGATTTATGCAATTGGCACAATTTCAGCAATTACTTATTTGATTTATCCTAATTTCATCAATAGGGAATTAATGTATTTAATCATTTGGTGGATAGGTACTGATATAGCAAGACTTTATATTAGAAAACAAAAAATTTCTTTCAAATCATTGTCTATACCTTTATATATTCTTGGTTTAAATATTTTAATTCTTTTTGTAAATATAGAAACTCACAAAAGAAATATTACTGCAATTGGAAGAAGTCCTATTTTAGAGTTCCGTCATTTTTCTTTTGCTTTCCTTTGTCTTTCTATTGCAGTCCTATGGCAAAAAATAAATTGGATTGGCTTTAATCAAACATTTGGCTTATTTGAAAAAATAGCACCTATTTCATTTGGAATTTATATTTCTCATTGGTTCTTGATCACAAGTGCTCATTATTTTGATTTCTTAATACAAAATAAATTTTTTTTATTTTGTGCATATTCTGTGTTTTGCTTAATATTTTCTTATTCTATTGAAATAATAATATATCCTTGGGTCAAGAGATTATTAAATAATAGTTTTGCATAATAAAATATTGCTAACATCATCGTAGAGTAGATTTTTTAGTTACAATAGGTCTACTTAGTATAATTCTTAATAAATATGTTAAGGGTTATTATTTTTCTTTTTTATTAGATATTATGAATAATGTAAAATATGTTGCCATTTTTTTGCCTTTGTTTCTTTCTTATTTTTTAGAGACGGCTCCAATAATTTCTTACTTTACAGCTTGGTCAGGCAGCTTTTTGTTATTTTATTTGTCACTAACAGGCTTCATTGCACCTCTTCCAAATGACTTACCTTTTGCACAGCAAATGATGCGTCCGATTATTATTATTCAGTTAATTTTTTGTGGTTTTAATTTTTGTTCATCTATATTCAATTTTTTGGATACTCTAGGAATGCAAGATTGGGAATGGAGACCCAATTATTTTGTAAATATGGAAAAAGTAAGAAATGTAGCTGAAGCACAACGTTACTATTTGTTAGGTCATATCTCATTATTGTTGGGTATGTACAGTAAAAATATCAGTTTGGTAAAGCAAAGATATAAGTTGAGAGAAGATCTTGATTGGAGTATTTTCTTATTATTTTTTACTTTCTTTGGTGTTATTATCTCTTTTGTAACACAATTTATACCTGGCTTTAGACAAGTTTCAGAACAGTTTCATAACCTCAGTTTTTTGAGTGGTACCTATGCACTTTGTTATGCAATTATTAGTAAAAATAGAAATTTGATCGTTTATGCAGGTGCATTTTATACATATAATTTCGTGCAAATTCTAGTTTCAGGGTTTAAAGAACCAATTATCATCAGTTTTGTATTAGTCTGTATATTTATGTATCCATATTATAGAAAAATTGTATTAATATCAATTATTCCTGTTATTTACATTTGTTTTGTATTAGTTCCTGCATATGTACAAGCATTTAGAGGGATGACATTGAATGAAGATAATGTTACAAGTCTAAGTGATGTACGGGACAAAGCATTAACTGAGGCTCTTGATAAAAAAGAGAGTAATTGGGAATTTTTAACAGGCCGATTGTCTGAAATTAGTATGTTTACTGTTTATATTGAATCAACACCTAAAAGAATTCCATATTATGGATTAGAATTAGTCAACCAAGCATTAATAGTCTTAGTTCCACGTATAGCGTGGAAAGAGAAACCCGTAACTGAAAAATTAGTAATGCAACGTGTATATGATGCAGGTGTAGTAAGTGACTTGGCAAAAGTTTCTGCTAAACCAATGTATATTGTGGATGGTTATTTGAGTGGCGGAATATTAGGAATAATGATTAGTTTGTTCGCTTATGGATATGCTTTACAATATCTATGTGGTTTGGCAGAAAGTTGGTTTGGCGGCTATTTTTTAGGAACAGCTATTATGTTCAATGGTTTATTCTCCATATTTTGGAGGGGATTATCGTTCGAATTTATATTAAATGTTATACTCTATTCCGTGCTAACAATGTGGGTTGTACAAAGAATTTTATACTCTTACGACTTTTTAGAAAAAATACATGACGATAATCCACTTAACGCCGTCCTATAAGCCTGCTTTTGTTTATGGAGGGCCAATCTATTCGGTAAGTGCCTTGTGTGAAGCACAGGTTGCATTAGGGCATAAGGTATTTGTATTTTGTACAAATGCAAATGGAGTGGATAATCTGTCAGTACCATTAAATGAACCGCAATGGATAAATGGTGTCTGCGTAAGATATTTCCCTCGCATCACCAAAGATCATACACATGTGTCCCCTTCGTTGTGGTGGAATTTATTGAAGGAAGCAAATGAATATGATATTATTCACTTGCATAGTTGGTGGAGTATCCTGATGATGGGATGTGCATGGATATTAAAACTAAAAGGTATTCAATTTATACTTTCTCCAAGAGGAATGTTTTCCTTTTACTCTTTTAACCATAATGTACATCCAATAAAGAAAAAGGTCTTCTTTGAATGGCTTTCTAAACCAGTTTTAAAAAATCAAATATTTCATGCTACTGCAAATTCAGAGGCTAAGGAGGTTAAGATGTTGTTTGGAGAAAATGCAAAAGTATTTACCCTTCCCAATTTGTTGCAATTTCCAGATTTGTCTTTAGATACTATTCAGCATATTTCTAAACAAACAACAATTAGCGATTCCTCTCCTCTTAAGCTATTATTTATTTCACGCATTGATAAGAAAAAGGGAATTGAGATTTTGCTGAAATCTGTAGAATTATTAAAAAATGCCGGTAATAATGTTGAACTTACAATCATAGGGAGTGGAACAGATATTTATATTAATGAATTAAAGGCTTTAATTACTTCATTAAATATTACCAACTGTGTTAAATGGAAAGGTAGCGTTGAATGGCGAGCAAAGTTTGATGATATATTAGCAACTAATTTATTAATTCTACCTTCTTACAACGAAAATTTTGCAAATATCATACTTGAGACTCTTTATGCTGGAAGACCCGTAATCTTAACAAAGTATGTGGGATTGAGTGATTATGTTGCAGAAAATCAAATGGGATGGGTAATAGATACTAAAGCTGAGGAAATTGTATGGTCAGTTGAGCAATACATGAATGAAAAGGATGTTTGGAAAGAAAAAGCATTGCAGATGCACCATCAGATTGAGAAAGATTTTAATCAGCAATTTTTGGCTGAACAATACGTTTTGAACTACAAAATATGAGTTATGAAATATGAGTGATAAGTCTATTGATATTTCTTACTTACAACTTAATACTTACAACTTAATACTTACAACCTAATACTTAACACTTAATTGAAAAATACTGTTTTTAGTTTTATCATCATTACCTATAATGAAGAAATTCATTTACCTAGGTTGTTGAAGTCAATTGAGACTTTAAATGCAGTTACTTATGTTCTTGACTCTGGAAGTACTGATGGTACTTTATCTATTGCTGAAAACTATGGCTGTCAAATAAAGCAAAACCCATTCGAAAATCATCCTAAGCAATGGGATGCTGCTTTAAAAGTATTTACTATCAATACTCCTTGGGTAATTTGTTTGGATGCCGATCAACAGGTTTCGTCAGAATTATTACAGCTCTTACAAAACTTTAAGGATGCAGATTATGAAGGAGTAAATGGAATTTATTTTAATAGAAAAAACATTTTTAAAGGAAAGTGGTTACAACATGGTGGATATTTCCCTTTGTACCTATTAAAGATGTTCCGTATAGGTGTTGGATATTCTGACCTAAATGAAAATATGGATCATCGTTTTATTGTTCCAGGAAAAACAGTGATATGGAAGAAGGGCTATATTATTGAAGAAAATACTAAAGAGAATCAAATTTCATTTTGGATAAATAAACACAATCGATATAGCGATCAGGTAGCACATGAGGAATGGGAAAGAATGCAACAACTTAGAACACAGACGTTGAAGCCTGATATTTTTGGAAGTCCAGATCAAAAGAAAGCATTTTTAAAAAGTATTTGGTGGAAGATGCCTTTATATGTTCGACCATTCATCTATTTCTTTCACAGATACTTTATTCAATTAGGAATTCTCGACGGTAAACAGGGTTTTGTCTTTCATTTTCTACAGGCGTTTTGGTTTAGACTAGTCGTAGATATTAAAATTGATGAAATAAAGAAGGGACAAAGAGTCTTAGATAATAAGTTTTAGGATAAAAGGTGAAAGGTGTATGCTTTAAAGTAAAAGGTTGAGATAAAGGCGATTAAAATTTATTTTTATTCCATCTTCAGACTAACTTCCTTCTTAAGCCTTATGCATTCTACCTTCTTTCAAATTAAATTGGCAAATTGAAAACAAATCTAAATAAATATAATAACGATTGGTATCAGCCAGGTGGAGGCATAAAAAGATTATTTTGGATTGTTATCAATGCATTATTCTTTAGTAATAGTCTTTCCCTCTTTAACGGTATCAAGATTTTTTTATTGAGGGCTTTTGGAGCAAAAGTTGGGGAAGGTGTGGTAATTAAGCCCTCTGTTAATATTAAATATCCGTGGTTTTTGACAATTGGAAACCATGTTTGGATTGGAGAAAATGTTTGGATAGATAATTTAGCCACTGTAAATATTGGTGATAATGTCTGTATTTCTCAGGGTGCAATGCTATTAACAGGTAATCATAATTATACAAAGCAAACTTTTGATTTGATTCTTGGCGAAATTATTCTACAGGATGGCGTATGGATTGGGGCACAGTCTGTTGTTTGTCCCGGTATTACTTGTCATAGTCATGCAGTATTAGCTGTAAATTCGACTGCAACAAAAAATTTGGATGCTTACAGTATTTATCAAGGTAATCCTGCAACAAAAGTAAGAGACAGGAAATTTAAATAATTATAAATGAACAATGGTAATTAATTACACAAGTTACTTAGCATTTAATCAGTTAATTAAGTTTTACCACATATTGACAATAGGAATAATGTATTTTATTATAGTTTGGATAAGAAAACAAAGAAAAAAGTTTCACTTTTTACACTTGTGTCTATGTGAACTTAAAGTGAAACGCTTTTTACCTTAGATATTTTTTTCTTTGTGCCTACTGTGCCTATATGGTAACCTTTTTTTACTAACAACTAATCACTAACAACTAATCACTAACAACTAATAAGTGTCTCCCTCTTTACAAGTTTCTATCATCACGGCTACTTACAATAGTTCAAAGACAATTTTGGATACCATTGACTCTGTATTAAGTCAAACCTATCCAAATATTCAGCATTTGATTATTGACGGAATTTCCACAGATAATACGATTGACCTTATCAAGGCCTCTAATTTCAAAGGGGAAATATTTTCTGGAAAGGATAAGGGCATTTATGATGCAATGAACAAAGGAATTGCGGTGGCTAAAGGTGATATCGTTGCAATTCTTAATTCTGACGATTATTATGCTGATGAAACTGTCATTGAAAAAGTGGTTGCTTTATTTGAAGAAACAAATTGTGATGCAGTCTATGGCGATTTGTTATATGTGGATGCCGATGATACTGCTATCATAAAAAGGAATTGGGTTTCGGGAAACTATAAACGAGAAAATTTTCTAAAAGGTTGGATGCCTCCACATCCAACATTCTTTGTAAGAAAAGAGTTATATGCCAAGTATGGAAATTTTAATATTTCTTTGTCGAGTGCAGCCGACTATGAGTTGATGCTACGTTTTCTATTTAAGCATAATGCAAGACTAGCATATCTAGAAAAAATATTAGTACATATGAGGGTAGGAGGCAAAAGTAATGTCTCTATTAAAAATAGGGTGATTGCAAATTTGGAAGATAGAAAGGCGTGGAAAATGAATGGATTAACACCACATTGGTACACATTGTTTTTAAAGCCTGCACGAAAATTGGGGCAGTTCTTTTTAAAATAGTTATAAGTAATGTGTTGTAAGTTCTACGTTCTACGTTAGGTTGATATTTGGCAATACGTAAAACTTATAACGTAAAACTTATAACTTAACACTCACACATATTTCACGAATGGATATTAAGTTTTTATACAGATTATTATTATTATTAAGTTTTTTTTGCTTTTCTGCAAAAGGACTAAAGGCACAAGATATTTTAAAAAGCAAAGATTTAAGTACTTTCAAAGTAGATAACTTGTCGGATGATGACATTAATAAATATAAGCAACAATTACAGCAAAGTGGATTAACACAAACTCAGGCTGAACAACTTGCTTTGCAGAGAGGCTTGCCCTCATCTGAATTAAGTAAATTAAGGGCTAGAGTAGCCTCTTCAAATTCAAATACTACAAAAAGTGTTACAAGTAGGGCTATTAGCAGGGTTATTGACACAGCTGATATTAATAATAATTTAGTTCAAGAAATAGTTCCCGTTAGAGAAATTTCAAATACTGTTTTTGGTAGTGAGTTGTTTAATAATCCAACACCTATTTTCGAACCTAATTTGCGAATTCCTACGCCTAAAAATTATATCTTAGGTCCTGATGACGAATTGGTAATTGATGTTTTTGGTTATCAGGAAGCTAATTATCATCTTACAGTTTCTCCCGAAGGAAGTATTAATATTCCTTTTATAGGCATAGTGCCTGTTACGGGCATAACTATTGAACAAGCAACAAAGCGAATTAAAGACAAAATGATTCATAGTGGCTATGCTAGTATGGGAAACTCTCAAACTCAATTACAAGTCAGTATTGGAAAAATTAGAAGTATCAGAGTAACAGTAATTGGTGATGCCAAAAAGCCCGGTTCATATAATATATCTTCATTGTCTACTCTTTTTAATGCTTTGTATGCAGCAGGTGGCCCTACAAATAAGGGGTCATTTCGTCAAATTGAATTGATTAGGAATAATAGGGTAATTACAAAATTAGATGCATACGATTTTTTATTGCGGGGAGATCAAACTAATAATGTACGTTTAACGGATCAGGATGTAATCAGAATTCCTCCTGCAAAAGTGCAAGTCAGTCTATTAGGACAAGTCAAAAGAGAGGGTATTTTTGAAATTTTACCTGCTGATAATTTACAGAAACTAATCGACTTCTCCGGTGGATTTACGAATGAAGCCTATACAGCCTCCATCCAAATTAAACAAGTAACCGACAAAGAACGTAGGATAAAAGATGTGCTAAAGAACGAATTCTCTATGTATAATCCTTTAAAAGGTGATTCTATTGTAGTTAATAAAATTCTGAATAGATACGACAATAAAATAACCATCTCAGGTGCAGTTTATCGTCCCGGAACTTACGAATTGGAAAGGGGAACTACTCTCCGGAAATTAATTGCAAAAGCAGAGGGCTTAAAAGAAGACGCTTTTAAAGATAGAGGCGAAATTGTTAGAACAAATGATACTGACCTTACTAAGAAAATAATTCCATTTAGCGTTCAGGAGGTCGTATCGGGAAATGCGACTGATTTGATATTACAAAAAAATGATGAAGTTGTTATCGGAGAGGCTGCAGCATATAGAGAAAAATATACCCTTACATTAGAAGGGGAAGTAAAGAAACCGGGCATTTATCCTTATTTTTTAGGAATGACATTGAACGACTTGTTGTTTCTGGCAGAGGGGCTTACCGATGCATCTGCTACAGGAAATATTGAAATTGCTAGAAGGGTTAAAAGTGAGGATGACTCCCGTAAAAATGAGATGGCAACAATTATAGATGTTTCTGCACAGAAAGACTTGAAATTGTTGGGTAAGGAAGTTGAATTACAACCATGGGATGTAATTTCTATTCGTAGAAAGAAGGATTACAGAGAACAGATAAGTGTGAAAGTTGAAGGTGAAGTGAAGTATCCGGGTAATTATGTTTTGTCCGAAAAGAATGAACGTGTAAGTAACTTATTAAAAAGGGCGGGGGGTATTACAGGTGAGGCATTTATTGAAGCAGCTAATTTGATTCGTGTAAATAATAGTATTCAAAAGGATAATAATGCCGAAGCTGATAAGGTAAAAAAAATTCAGCAACAGCTAAGAGACACGAGTAGCAATTTGATAGAAGGCTACACAAAGCCAACCATAAAAGTTGGGCTTGACTTAGCAAAAATTTTAAGTGATCCTTATGGTTTAAACGACATTCTTTTACAAGAAGGTGATGTGTTAAGTATTCCAAAGCAGAAGAATGAGATTAAGGTAAATGGAGAGGTAATGGTTCCTTCCGAAATTGTGTATAAAAAAGGAGCAACTCTAAGTTATTACATCAATAAGGCAGGAGGATTTACTGATAATGCACGTCAGCGAAAGGTTTATGTGTTGTATGCAAATGGGGATGCAAGTAAAACCAAACATTTCTTATTTTTCAGGATACATCCTCCTATTGAACCGGGTGCAGAAATTTTAGTACCAAAGACTCCTGAAAAGAAATCAAGCATGTCTACAGGCGAATTAGTTGCTATTTCAAGTGCTATAGCCTCTTTGGCAGGTGTAGTAATAGCAATCTTGAGGTTGTAAGGAAGTTCTGACAAATTTTAATTTATTTAATGAAGGAACATGGAAATAAATGAGAAGAAAGATTTCACTATTTCGGATTTAAGAAATAAAGGGGAACTCATAAGAGAATTTATAAGTGAAAAATGGAAATTCATCATTCTAGTTTCATTTATATCTAGTGTACTTGGGTTTATTTATGCCTTTACTCTGAAGCCAATTTATGTTGCAGAAGCTAATTTTGTTATTGAATCTGATGAAAGTTCTAAAATGGGCTCAATTTCTGGATTAGCAAGTCAATTTGGATTAGATTTAGGAGGTGGTGGAAGTGTATTTGAGGGTGAAAATTTAATTGAACTTTTTAAAAGTAATTTGATAGTAAAAAAGTCATTATTATCTAAAGTTATAATTGATAACAAGGAACAATTATTAATTGATTTATTCATAAATCGGTCTGATTTTAGAAAAATTCTAGATAAAAAGGAAGAGCTACGGAATATACACTTTACAGAGTGGCCTTTAGAGACAAATCGTGTAAGAGATAGTATATTAAATGTGATTGTTAAAGGCATTAAAAAGAAAGTAAAAATTGATAAAATTGATAAGAAGCTCAATTTTGTTGCTGCAAGTTTCGAATCAAACGATGAATTGTTTTCTAAATTCTTTTTAGAAAGATTACTTAATAATGGAATTACTTATTTTATAGATTATAAGACAAAAAAATCAAGACAAAATGTAGAAATATTGCAACATCAAGTTGACTCTGTAAATGCAACACTAACGGGCAATATTTATCAGAATGCAGAAACAAATGATCTAAATATAAATCCGTTAAAGCAGATATCTCGTGCTTCGGGTATTAGAAAACAATTAGATATTCAAGTAAATGGTACAGTTTATGGTGAATTACTTAAAAATCTTGAACTTAGCAGAATGGCATTACGAAAAGATGTCCCTTCAATACAAATTATAGACTCTCCTGTACTTCCTTTAGAAAAAAAGAAATTAGGAAAACTATTAGGTGCAATTTTATTTGGATTTTTAGGTTTTATTATTTCTACATTTCTTTCTTATGTGAAATTTAATAATAAATTTACAGTGTAACAAATCAATCAAAATAGGCTATAATTTATGGTTGATAAAAAGAGAGTAATATTAAATGCCTCCTCCACAGTTGCTCAAGTTATAATTACAAGTTGTTTATACTTCTTTCTTTATAAGCTTTTACTGAATAAGGTTGGTGCGTCGATGTTAGGGGTTTGGTCATTGATTGTTACCACTTCTTCAATAGCAAATCTTGCAAATTTTGGAATTACCTCAGGGTTAGTCAAGTTTGTAGCAGAGTACAGTGTTGATAAAGAGAAGGATAAAGGGCATCTTCAAGAATTGGTTTTTACCTCTTTAGTTACTTTAGTAGTATTTTATGCAATTGTAACAATATTGATAAGTCTTTTAGCAACTGTAATATTAAAGATTGTAATAACTGCTGAGTATCTTCAAATTGGCAAAGAATTATTGCCTTATTCTCTACTCTGTCTTTTTGTAAACGGTTGTGGTGGGGTATTCGTATCAGTATTAGAAGGGTTTCAAAAAAATTACATTCGAAATATAATTTATTCAGTTGGTAGCCTTGTTTTTTTATTAATAAGTTGGATTTTGATTGATAATTATCAATTAAAAGCGGTTGTTTTTGCTCAGGTCATACAATCATTGTTTATTTTTTTATTGTGTATGTTCTTTTGTTTAAGACAGATTGGAACCAATCTTTTTAATAGTTGGAAATGGAACAGCAATATTTTCAAATCAATATTTAATTATGGTATCAAGTTTCAGTTTATTTCGGTAAGTCAAATGCTATATGATCCAATAACAAAAACTTTATTAGGAAAATATGGTGGATTACAAGTAGTTGGATTTTATGAAATGGCATCACGTTTAGTTTGGCAAGTTAGAGGCTTAATAGTAAATGCAAATCAAATCGTTATCCCAATAGTTGCTTCAGCTAGTAAAACAAACAAAAATGCTATTAAAGAGATATATCAAAAATCACTTTCTATAATATTAATGGTAGCAATTCCATTAATGTGTTTTATAGTACTATTTGCGAATATTATTAGTTATTACTGGATTGGACACACAGAAATTGCCTTTACTCTCTCTCTCTACTTATTGTGTGCAAGTATGTTTATTAATATTATTTCAGGACCAGCTTATTTTGGGTGCTTGGGTGAAGGGAAGCTAAATTTTGTTCTAGTGGTACATATTTCTATGGCAATAATAAATGTGATTTTGGGCTTTATTTTGGGGCACCTCATATTCAAATATGGTGTGATTTGGTCTTGGTCAATTTCGATTTCAGCAGGTTCAATTACTACAATTTTTTTATATCAAAAACTTCATGGTATTAGTTATTTTAGTTCATTTACCTGGAAGGATAACTTCTTATTACTTATTGCCTTTTTAATTTGTGGATTTATTATTGGAATTTATCATTATTTTTTATTAACAATAATTAACTCTATCATTCTTAGTTGTTCTACATTTGTCTTAATCGGCTTTATTATTTTCTTTTTTAAAAGAGATATGATTATGCAATTATTAAATTTAAAGAATAATAGAACTGTGATTTGATATTTCAATGTTTTAGTACAATAATTTTATAAATACTAATATGGAATTGTATAATAAGTTTCAATCATTGATTTATTATTTATTCAAGTATCCTTATTATAAATTAATTTTTAAAAGTTTAGGGAAACGTAGTAAGATTTTATCTTTATTAAGAGTCGAATCCCCTAAAAATATTACAATAGGGAATGGTGTAACAATCGGTTACTCTATATGGTTGGCTGCAACTCAGCATTTAAACTTTATACCATGTCTAAAAATAAATGATGGGTGTTCGATTGGGAATTTTAATGAGTTTTATTGTATAAATCAGGTAATTGTTGAGAGAAATGTAATGACAGCTGATAATGTTTATATTTCAGATAATGCACATGGATTTGCAAAAATTGATTTACCAATATTAGCCCAAGAGATTACTTTTACAAATACTGTCAATATTGGAGAAGGATCTTGGCTTGGTAGAAATGTTTGTATTTTAGGAGCTAATGTGGGTAAGCACTGCGTAATTGGGGCAAATAGTGTAGTTAATAAATCAATACCGGATTATTGTGTAGCGGTTGGTGCCCCTGCAAAAATTGTGAAACGATTCGATTTTGTGACAAACAAATGGCGTAAAACCAATTCAAACGGAATATTTATAGATGAATAATATATTAATAACAGGAGGTGCAGGTTTCATTGGATCTAATTTAGTTTTGAAGCTTTTGACAAAGGGATACAATATTACAGTACTAGATAATCTGTTACCCCAAATTCATGGAACTAATCCTGCTGAGACCTCTGCTTTATACCAATCAATTAAAGATAAAGTTAGATTTATACAAGGGGATGTTACTAGTAAGGAAGATTTAATAAACGCTTTAAAGAATCAGCAAATTGTTGTTCATTTCGCAGCAGAAACAGGAACAGGACAATCAATGTATGAGATTGAAAGATACACCAATGTAAATATTCAAGGTACTGCAATATTGCTTGACATTCTTACAAATGAAAAAACGGAGGTTAAAAAGGTATTAATTGCATCAAGTAGGGCAGTTTATGGTGAGGGAAAATATTTAAGTAAAGAAAAAGGAATTGTTTATCCAAACCACCGCAAAGAAGTGGATATGAATAAGCGTGACTTTGAAGTTAAATATGCCGATTGTTCAGAATTAGAACTTCTTGCTACGGATGAAAACTCTAAAATTCACCCTTCTTCTGTATATGGAATAACAAAACAAGTGCAGGAACAATTGATAATGACCGTTTGTCCAACAATCAATATTGCCCCTGTTTCTCTAAGATATCAAAATGTATATGGTCCAGGCCAATCTTTAACGAACCCCTATACAGGAATCTTATCAATCTTCTCAACTCGAATTAGAAATAGTTTACCTATAAATATTTTTGAAGATGGTTTAGAGAGCAGGGATTTTGTTTTTATAGATGATGTGGTAAATGCTACAATATTAGCTATTGAAAAAGAGGAAGCTAATAATCAAATTTTTAATGTAGGTACAGGAGTAGCTACTACAGTGAATGATGTAGTTAGTACCTTGATTGAAGAATTTGACATTGAAACAGAAACTAACATTAGTGGGAACTATCGACTAGGAGATATCAGGCATAATTATGCCGACATTTCCAAAATTCAATCAACTCTTGGGTTTACTCCTTTCACTGACTTCAAAAGCGGATGTAGACAATTTGTAAATTGGGTCAAGGAACAAGCTGCAATTCAAGATACTTATGAGGAATCGTTAAATGAAATGAAACAAAAAGGATTAATGAAATGATGAAAAAGATTGGCCTTGTTACTGTTTTATTTAATTCAAATGAAGTACTTCCCGACTTCTTTAAAAGTCTCTCAATACAGACTTTTAAAAACTTTGTATTGATACTTATTGATAATACCCCCTCTGAATTAAGTGAAGGAATTGTTACTGAACTTGCAGAAAAATATAAAATAGAATTTGAATACAGGCAAATGTCTTCGAATATTGGCATTGCTGCAGGAAACAATGAAGGAATTAAATTAGCTAAAACTGTCGGTTGCGGTGATATAATCATATTGAATAATGACATCTGTTTTGATTCGCCATCTTTTTTTGAGTCATTAATTAATCTTTCTTTGGAATCTGAAAAAGTTATAATTGCACCTAAAATTTATTTTTATAATTCAAATATTTTATGGTATGCAGGTGGAACAGTAATCAATTGGAAAGGCACTGCATACCATTTTGGACACACAAAAGATACCCCACAATTAAATATCTCCACTTTTACAAATTATGCTCCCACTTGCTTTTTATATGTTAAGGAGGAAGTATTTGAGAAGGTAGGTTTGATGGATGAAAAATATTTTGTTTATGTGGATGATGTAGATTTTATTTTCAGAGCTAAGTATTATGGATTTAAAGTTTGGTATGCTGCAGATTTATCACTTTTTCATAAAGTTAGTAGTTCTACTGGTGGAACTGAATCTGAATTTGGATTACGGTTTAACACAAGAAATAAGATATATTTTATAAGAAAATTTTTATCATTTCCATATAATATAACCGCGCCTATATTTACAATTGTTGCTGCTTTATATTTTGGAAATAAGGCTGGTAGAAAATCTATATTCTCCATTGTTTTTAAGGCAATGTTTGAAGGATATAGAATGCAAATTGATAATCGAATGCAAATAAAAATGTAGTTATAAAACTAATTTCCTTTTAATTTGAAATCAACATAAAGTTTAAAAGGAGTTTTAAATTTTGTAACAATACAACGATAATGATAAAATCTGAAGATAATTTAGGTAATTCAATACTTTTTTTTCTAAGCGTTTTACCGCTAATTTTTCAAGATTTACCATTAGCTTCATTTTTTGGGTCTATTGCTAAATGTCCAAATTTATTCATAGCTCCTTTGATATTCTTGTATTTAGTAGCAAAAAATAAAAAAGTAGAATTTTACGAAATTTCAAAATATTATGCCACATATTCAATAGCGACAATTATTACCTCAATAATCATGATGATTATAACTGTCCTTTTTTTTACCGATGGGAATCTGTATGTGTACACTGAATATTTTCCAATTAAACTTGTAAAGGCTGGATTTTATAATTTTTTATACTTTTTAACGGTTTATAATTTAAGTATATTATCAAGAAAGGTTTCGTTGAGTTTCATACAAAGTACGTTTCAATTATTTTGGTTGTGTTTAGTATTATATGGTGCTGCAGAGATAATACATCCCAATCCTATTCCGTTCATTCATCTGACCGAATTTGATGAATATCAAACACGCTTAATTTTGACTTCGAGTGAACCTTCTGCTGCAATAATGCTTTTTACAATTATCTCTATAGTAGTTTTAGCTTTAAGATTTTTTCGTAATTCAAATAAAACACTAACCTTTTTAATTGGCATTTTAAGTCTATTGATTTTATTAGGAATTGGAGCAAAAGGTGGAGTTTTTTTTATAGCAATTTCATTAATATGGACACTGCGTAAAAACATTAGTTGGAAATTATTTCTCTTCGCAATTTTAATATTTATTCCTTTAGTCTTTTATATTTCACAAATTATTGTACCCTTATTATTAAGCGATATAGAAAACTTTACAAGTGTTAGTACTAGAACTACAACTTTTATTGCTGGATTTGAAAGTCTATATAAATTTCCTATTGGACAAGGATATGGTACGTATTTGGTGTTTTTTCCAAAAATGTTATTACCAATTCATCAACAATTATCATCTTTTTTACATATTCCTTTTTTAGACGATGAACTTGTTGAAATGGTTAGTTCAGGATTAAATTTGGGAATTAAAGCTGGAATTCCTCATGAAATAATGTTGAATGGGTTTTGTGCTATTTATTTTTATTTTGTGCTATTTAGATATTACTTTAAAAATGTAAAAAAGATACTAAAACAAGAAGTAAAAATTTGTTTATCCTTTTTAGGAACATTTATATTTTTAGATTTTGCCTTTGCAGGAATTTTTGATACAGCCTACATATACCTGATACCGTTTGTGTTACTTCCGTTAATTTTAAATATAGAATCGAATATGTCAATTTCTAACATATCTAATGACAATTCAAAAATAAATTTACAAATCATTTAAGTTTTAAGAGTAATTATTTGTGAATGAAAAAAAAAGTATTTCTAATAACTGCTTGCAAAATTTTGCCTAAAGATGCGGGAGAAAAAATAATTTCTTGGGGCTTATTGAATAAATTAAGCACAACTGCTGATACAATATTTATTAATATTTATACTGAAAGTCGTTATGATGAAAAACAAATAGCACTCATTAGGCAAAGTTGTAAATTATTTTTTACATTTCAAGAGAAATACTATCCTAATATTATTTCTCTTTTGAAATCATTTCTTAATGCTGAGGCTTTTATGTTTGCAAGAAGGAGGAATTCAAAATTGATTTCTCAAGAAATATTAAAATTAATCGAATTGTATTCACCTGATATAATTATTTGGGATCATTTAAGGACTGCATCTTATCTTGCCCATAACAATTCTTTTAATATTTTAGTTGAACATAATTATGAAGCCGGCATTTATGCTGAAAAAATCAATTTGTATCCTTTGTTTATTAAAAAAATTTTACAATTTCAAGTAAAATTTACTGATATATTTAATAAGAAAATAAATAATTTAATGCAAAGAATTGTTTATTTAAGTAAAGCTGATTCTTTATTTTATAATTTAGAAAAAGGAGTCGTTTGGGAATTCAGAAATGTAACTTCAAGGCAAAGGGAACATCAAGTAGACAAAAAAAATACATATAACTTATTATTCGTAGGAAGTTTAGAATGGTATCCTAACATTGATGGAATTAGTTGGTTCATAGACAATGTTTATCCAAATTTGCCTGAGAAATTTCAATTAATCGTAGTTGGGAAAAATCCCACACAAGCTTTGAAAAATAAAATTGCGGATAATTGCAGGATAAAATCTTTCTATAATGTACCATCAGTAGAGTCTTTTTACTTAGAAGCAGACATTTTCATTTCTCCTGTAAGATTAGGATTAGGAGTGAATATGAAAATCATTGAAGCTGCCTCTTACGGAATTCCAATGGTTGTTACAAGTCATAGCTTAAAAGGGTATGATTCATTAGATTTTTTAAATCCGGTTGATTCAATTGGAGATTTCACTGACGAAATATTAAAATATTCCAATACAGAATTACGGACAAGTCAAAGTCTAGAATTGAAATCATGGTATAACTTTTATCAACAAGAGGCTGACTTAACTTTCAACTCTCTATTTAATTTAAACGATGGATCGAACGAATAATCAATTTTACAACTCAAAAGAATCGGTTTTAGCTTTATTCTCTCAACTTCCACTTCCCGAATTTGCAGGTGACAGGCAAATGATTAATAATCATTTAAAAATCCTTTCTCAAAAATATGAAGTGCATGCAATTATCATTTGTGTAGAGGAACCAACTCTAGAAGTACATGACTTTATGAAGCGATACACTAAAGATTATAAAATATTTCATTTAAACAAGTGGGATTTTTTTATCAATATTATTAAAGGGGTTTTACTTGGTAAATCATTGCAAGTAAGTTTGTATTATCAAAAAAATATACAAGAGTATATTAACAGCAATATTGCAAAAAATAAATTTGTGTTTTGTCGTACAATTAGAACGTCAAAATATTTTTTGAATCATGATATCCCTAAATTTATAGCTTTAGTAGATTCAATAAGTATTACATACGAGCGTTCTTTAAAAAGAGTTGATTCTTTTTTTTGGAAGATGGTTTATTTGTATGAATATAAAAAGCTTAGAAAAGATGAGATAAACGTCATTGAAAATTATGATGCCGCTTTTTTAATTAATTATCAGGAACAACAATATTGGGAGAATAAATTAAAAAATGGTAAGGTTATTTGGTTGCCCAATGGTATAAAGGAGCACTTGTTTGATTATCATAAAACAGACAATCAATTCACTAACAAAACAATCCTTTTTTTAGGGAAAATGGATTATCAGCCTAACATTGATGCTGTTTTATGGTTTATAGATTATGTTTTTGACAAACTTGATAAGGATATTAAATTTTATATTGTTGGAGTTAATCCAGATAAAAAAATTATATCAACAGCTTCGAAATACAAGAATATAATTGTTACTGGCTACATTGAAGATCCTTATATTATTATGAATTCATGTTCATTAGTCGTTTCTCCGATGCAAACAGGGGGGGGGGTTCAAAATAAAATATTAGAAGGTATGGCAATGGGGAGATTAAATTTAGCCACTACTCTTGGTGCCGATTCAATTTATTTAGCAGAAAATGGGAAACATTTGTTAATAGCAGATGATCCAAATGAGATGGCTAAAATAATTAATGAGGTTTGTACAAATCCAAATAAGTATGAAGCAGTTGGTATTAATGCAAAAGAATTAGTAAAGAATATTTATAGTTGGGAGATGCATGGCTCTAAAATGTTAGAGAAAATTGAAAGTATAATTAATTAAAAGAGCGAGAAAGTTTCTAACGATTTGTTGAATGCTATTAATGATAAATCCAATATGACAGTTGAATATTTTTTTGAATTATTTCTTGAGGAATTAAAGTTAAATTCCAATTTGAGATCCTATTACAAATTTCAAAACAATCAAACGAGCTTTTATTTTAGAAAAGCCTATTATATTCAACGGTTACAATATGTATTAGATAACATTAGTACAGGAAAAATAATATGGGATTGTGGTTGTGGATATGGTACTACATGTTTATTTCTCGCAATGAATGGAATAGCTTCAACGGGTACAACAATTGAATTTTATTTTAATCAAATAGCCATACGTAAAGAGTATTGGAAACAATTTGGTGATGTAGATTTGTTTCAAGCGTCTCATCAAAATATTTATGATGAACATCCAAAAGAAAAAAGTATTGATATTATAATTCTTCAAGATACCCTTCATCATCTTGAGCCATTGCAAGATGCTATTACTATCCTAAAAAAATCATTAAAAGATAAAGGACATATTATTTTAGTGGAGGAAAATGGGAATAACATTATTCAAAATACTAGGTTATTTTTGAGAAGAGGAAATAAGCGAATCATTGAGATTTGGGATGATAAACTTCAAAAAAAAATATTGATGGGTAATGAAAACATAAGAAGCTTGAAAAAATGGAGATTAGAGTTTGAAAGGCAAGATTTAAAAGTAAATGATAATAAAACACAATATTTACGTTTTTTCTTTCCATTTACATTTAATTCCTTTAATTACATTTCTTTAATTGATAGGGAACAAGAAATATGGAAAAAAAATCAGGTTCTTAAAGAATACTTTTATTTCGGATTGAATTTTACAGTTAATAAACTTTAGAAACGTTTTTTCAATAAACCTTTAACTCGAAATTTAAACCATACATTTTACAACTTTATCTAAACCTTTATTAAAGGTTTAGATTGTAATAATCCTATAAACAAATAAAAAGGGATATTCCCCTATTTTATCTTCTTCGAAAACCAATACTTCTCTTCACTTACTTTTCTCTATTTTACACTTCGCTTGGCAATTCTTGCCACCATCAAAAATCTTCGTTAAGTTTTCTAATAAATTGTTTCTCAAGCCTGACAGGTTTTAAAAACCTGTCAGGTCTAATTGAGGAAGTCGTATTAATTAAATGGAACTAACGTCAATACCCACTAGCGTAAGTATTCTGCAATAGCCGGTCACTTGTGCTAGTGAGTCAACCCTTTTTTCAACTCGATATAGTATCTATAAATATTCGATGGTAAGCAACCCTTCATTTAAATTTATAAAACCCAATTTAAATGATTTGAAAATGAAAGGTTACATTTCTTTCATCTCATCGAAATCAATCTTTTTATTACTCCGAACATTAATCTGTGATGTAAAATAGCTAAGGTAGTTGATAAATCAGGCAAGGTGCTAAGTTTAATGAATAAGATAGTAATGAAAACAGGCAAGGTCATAAATATTTTAACCCAAATCTTTTCTAAAATAATCCAACTGTTTCACTAAATATTGCAACTACTTCAAATTATAGTATAACAGCCTTTAAAATCAACATAAATAGTAATGGATTTGAATAAGGTGACTTACCATTTAATATAGGTTGTAACAAAAACAAATAAGATTGTATGCTAATTCAATCAACTGTTATCAATTTTCAATAAACTCCTACGAAAAATAAGGGAACTGTTTCTCTTTTTGTACCTGCACATCTGAAAATTAACCAAACTCGTTCAAGAAATTAACCAAGTCTCTCTTTTTTTAAGAAAGGTTTTCGCCCCAAATAATCAGATTATAAAACAATATATTACAATCTACCCTTCCCAATGAAAAGAGTCACATACGACCTTATTGTATACATATTTCAAATTTCATCAAATTCAATTAATAATGAAATACCCTTCATTCCGCAAACAAAAGGCAATCCTGTCTATTCCTTCAATCCCCAAAAAAAGACTGCACAATCAAATTATGCAGTCTTTTTTTTGTTCCTACTCAGGAGGTTTTACCACTAAGAACATAATCGTTTTCACAAAGTAACACAACAATTTAAGATATCTATACTTGCTTAATCTGGTTAAATTTGAATAGAAAACTTTGTGACCCTTGTTTTTTCTTTGATTTCCTTGTGGTAAAAGCTCCTGAGTAGTAACAATTTAAAACATAAAATTATATTTTCTCCAACCTGAAATCCATCGTCAAATGTTTCCCCATCACAATAGTAAGCACAACTGTAATTGTTTTATATCCAGATGCCGATATCTCAAATTCAAATACCCCACCCTTAAATTTAGTAAGATTATAAAAGCCCATTAAATCACTAATAGCCAACTTTCCTGTTTTGGTATTTCTAATATGTGCATTCTTAATAATCTTCTCATCCGATCCCACTTCATAAACATGCCCACTAAGAATAGTGTGTGATTGTGGAAGTTTATTAATGAGTAACGAAGAGATGATACTTGTATAAAATGTTTCATCAGGCTGAATGCCACCTGTGGGATTAAAATATTGCATCATCAAATCAATATTTGTCTTATCCTTTCTCAAAGGAATAAATAATTTCTCAACCCCCAACGTCGCAATACTCACACTTTCTACAGCTTGTCTGTTAGTTCCAAGCGAAGCTAAAAATGCAGACGCATCTGTCAATCCTGTCGATAACATCAAAGGCTTAATCCCGTACTTAACATATTCAATATCAGCGATGACAGGTTTAATCGCATTATTAATATTCTCAATCGTTACTTTAAAATTGAGGTCCGCAACAATATGAATATTTGTTCCACCCAATTTCATAGCAGCAGCAAGTCCAGTGTTTTCTGACTTAATTGCATAAGCCAATGTAATCGAACAAATAGGCTGATACTTCTCTTCAATTGCAAGACGTTTCTCATTCTTTTCTTCTGTAATGATAACTGTATTCCTCATTTTATCTGGCAAAAGTGCATTCACAGCATCGATATGCGATCTGTGAAGTGGCACTTCTTCTTTCAGTGGCTCATACCCAGCTACTTGAATGGGAAATAAATCAAACATCTTATCGGTAGCTATATGTGCATTTAATTCTTCACGTTGTTCCTTTGTAAGCCCGTCTCTTGTTGGCATTATGTAATAATTTAAAAATGAATAAATAATAAAAGATTTGTTCCTAGAAATAAAATGGAAATAATTAGAAAATAAAATAGAAAATAAATAGAGCTATAAAATCTTAATTCAGCTTGTCAATACGTAAAACTTACAACGTAAAACTTACAACGTATAACGTAATACTTACAACGTAAAACTTAATACCTATAACTTAATACTTATTACTTAATAGACAGGTTCTTTTTGATTCTGTGGCAAAGCCAATCGGAGAAATGCGAAGTATTATATAGTCGAACCAACAAGCTATCCAAAACTTCCGAGGCACAAAAGTAATGGTTAATGCAGTTGTTCTGCCAAATCTATTTTCATAAATTGGCAAACTATATTTTTATCAGAAATATATTAGGGAAAAATATTGATTATAGTATACCTTGACTACCCACTAGCGCAACTGTTAGGCGATAATAATCTTTGTTGTAGTTTTTCTTCGGTATCTAATACTATCGGGTGAAATTCGTGTTGCCAAAATTGATATTCCATGTTTGCACTAGTTCCTCCTCCTCCACATCTAAACATGTTTAGCATGCATTCCTTACAGCTTTCCTGATTATTAACACATGTTACGCAGCATTTAAACTATTAACTCACCTTACGCATAGATTGAATCAAATGTTTTTTGTCTTTTTTTATTTCTATTGCCACAAAGAAACTAACCCGCAAAGGCACTAAGTTCTTTAAAGCACTTCTTAAGTATCTATATTTCATTTTTTCTTTGAGCTACTTTGAGTATTTGTGTCTTTGTGTTGAAGAATATAAATTAGACTTAATATCCTTTATTAATTGTTGCGTAATCTTAGGTTAAAGAAACTGTGAAAGCAACGTGCTGTTTTATAACTTGCAATTCATTTTTTAAAGGCGCATAAGAGTTATTTTGCTAGTAATGCGAATCAATGGTTGAAATAAGCTTAGATAAGTGCCCTAGGCACGAAATATTGGTAGGAAACAGGTGAATAATAATTGCCTAAAGTCCCGTAGGGACGACATATCATTTTAAAATGCTCAAAAGAAACATTTTTTATAGTTTCAAACGCAAATAATGTCGTAATTACGGTACTTC
>CANCPA010000010.1 GCA_947379895.1 Chitinophagaceae bacterium
GTATCTTTTGTAATGACGGGTTTCAATGGTAGTAGTATCGATAAATTGAGTGCGGCATTTGCGAGGCTAACCATTTCATAGAGAACATTCTTTGATTTTTGTAGATACAATTTTTGAAGTTTATTTTTAAATAAAATAGGCAGTAATTCCCCTTAATATTTATCCTAACCCCGCAAAGAATTCGATAACTGTAAAAATGAATCATATTAATTCAATAGAAGTAATAGATAATGCTGGGAAGGTGATTGATATGCTTTCATTTAAAGATGTAACAAACCCTACTATTAATATCAATCATTTAAAGGGTGGAGTTTATCATTTAAGCGTTAAAACAATAGATGGTAAAACCCAAAACTCTCTTTTTATAAAAGAATAAGCAATACTCCTCCTACCCTTCTTTAATGTCATGGGTAGCTATAAAAATGAAGACCAATCAATAATTGAAGTGCGGCACTTGTAAAGTATCGCACTTTTTTTGTGCATAAATGAATACTAGAATTATGAATAACGGTTATTTAATTCCATGAATTAGATTTGACAACTTTTAGAAAGTTGTCAAATCTTGCAAAAGGCAGGTTTCAGGATAAATAATAAAAGGTTCTTTGATAGATTGGTTTACACGTTTTAAAGATTAAGGGATTCTTTGGTGAGTCAGTAAGAAAAGTAAAGCCTAAATTAGCAGCTTTTAAGTTTTGAAAAAAGATTTGAAGGTTTCTATGTAGATTTGAGCAAAATAAAACAGTTGTAATGAATAACAATATTTATCAAATAGAAATAAAAAAGGAATATGCTGCTGCAATCATAGAAGACCTAAAACAGATGGATGCCATCGAGATTTTAGATACCCCTATCCCACGATGGCAACAAGAGGAATCATTGAAAAGGTTGTCAGCATATCACTCCAACCCATCTTTGGGAATGGATGAAGACACATTTTTTAAGGAATTAGAAAGAGAAGGATGAAAAACTTTAAAGTCATCCTACTATCAGAGGCTTTAAATGATATGGAAGCATCAAGTAAGTGGTATGATGAACAACAAAATGGACTCGGAAAAAGGTTTGTGGCAGATGTGAGGTCAAGTATTTCTGAAATTAGACAAAATCCTTTTATAGGTTCTGTAAAGTATATGGAAATAAGAACTATTTCTTGTTCTAAGTTCCCTTATGCTATTCATTATTCAATAGATGAAGTAAAAGAGGAAGTAGTTATTACCTCCATATTTCATTTGCACAGAAACCCTTTTTGGGAATAAAGGACAATTTTTAATTTTCAATGAAAAATAAGGCGTGTAAATCAATTAGAAATAATGGGTTTGCACGCTTTTTATTTGTGTAAAGCCATAAACCCTTATAGGGTTTTGAACCCTGTAAGGGTTAGTATAAAAATTACAATTACAATAAAATTAATGGAATGAAAAAGTATTTATCAATCCTTTTGCTGCTATTAATAGAGGAGTCAACAAGGAATTAATCATATAATAAAAATAATGAAAGCAATTACGAATACACTAATACTGTAAATTTTAGGTTTAATAGTCATAATAATTATAATGACATCTAAAACAGTAAATGCACAGTCAATATAGGGAACCTGAAACAAATGATAGCGATATTAATGGCAATGGCACTAATGGTACAACTTCTCCTGTTGTACCTTTTGATGGTGGAATGAGTTTAGTATTGCTTGTAAGTGGTATTGGCTATGGTGCAAAAAGGGGAATAAGAAAAATTAAACCTACTAAATCATAAGAGAATTAGCAATCTCCCTCCTACCCTTCTTTAATATCATGGGTAGCTATAAAAATGAAAACCAATCAAAGTTTACAATGCGGCACTACAATTAGTGTCGCATTTTTTATATGCTTAAATCTCATAAACATTGTACTGCCAATATTATCGTATCAATACTATTGTCCCTTTACGTTCAAAATACTCTCCTGTATCACATTGTGCTTGAAGCATGTATACGTAAGTTCCCGGTGCAACCTGTTTCCCTTTAAAGGTACCATCCCACCCTCTATTCAAATCATTTGGCTGAAAATGTGTACTTTCAAAAATCAATTCTCCTCCCCTATTGTAAACTCTCAAGAAAAGTATTTCTTTCACCCCTACCCCTTGTGGAAAAAACTTATCATTGTTTTTATAGGTACTCGAAGGAATAAATGCAGAAGGTAAAAATAGAGATTCGGAACAAATCAAGTGAATGGAAATGGAATCTTTAACTGAACATCCATTTGCATTCGTCACATTCAAGGTATATACAATATCGTGCTTGGGTGAACAAATAGGAGTTGCCGAAATTGAATCACTTAAATAGTCTGAAGGAGACCATTTATATGTCACAACATCAGGAGACACTGTAGCATTCAACTTGGCTTGATATCCTGTTAGCATTGTCATTGTGTCACTAATCGAAATAGTTGGAAAAGGAACCTGTATTACCGTAATAGTATTGGTATCATGTTTACAAAGTCCATTCCAAGCATCAAACTGATAAATTGTGGTAGCTGCCACAGGTGTTGCAATTGGATTTGAGGAATTGTTGCTATAATTTATGAGAGTGGAACTATCCTTAAGCCATACATAATTGTCGGCACCTGATACATTCAATTGAACGCTTAACCCTTTACAAACAATCGCATCTGGTGAAAAAACTAATGTCTTTTTTACCAAAGGAGTAACATTTATGGTTGCAGTATCACTTTTTGAGCAACCATACACATTCGCAACCTTTACATAATAATTTGTATTTACAATTGGACTAACGGTGGGAGTTGATTGTGTTACGGGTACCTTATCGGGACTCCAAAAAAATTGGGTGCCATCAAATGCCGCTAGTTTGGCGGTATCCCCTTCACAAATCTGCTTTACTTTTGGTACGAGTCCAACTCTCGGATAAGGGTTTACTGTTAATGGAAACAGGGTGGTATCGTAACAATTATTGAGCATTGTTACTAATTGAATGGTATAATGACTAATAGAATCTTTTGCCGATGTGAAAACTTCTGCTTTCGGGTTTTGTATTAAAGAACTATCTCCATTATTAAATATCCAATGCCACAGTACATTTCCTGGGAAGGACTGAGTTGCAGTAAATGTTATAGAATCGCCCTCGCAAGCCTTTGCTGGTGCTGTAATAATTCCTCTTGACGATGGTTTTACAAAAACAGAGTCTTCAAAACTAGCCGAACAACCATAAACAGATGTAACAAATTGAGTTACAGGATAGCTGCCTATTGTATTGTATCTGAATGTTGGCGCAAGCACATTTGAAGTATCTTTTGGATTTCCTGTGCCAAATGTCCAATGATAAGTAAGGGTTTTTTGTAAAGAGTCGGACGAAAAACTAACAATATGCGGTGTAAATAGAACGGTTCCTGTATCACAAACAGGGATTCTATTCATTTTAAATGATGTATGCAGTGAATCAATAATTATTGGCTTAATTGCAGGGAATGAAGACTTACAACCATTTACATCAGTCAATAGAATATGTGGTGTATAAATTCCTGCAGTTACATACTCATGTGTAATAAATGAATCGGGACTATTTAAAATCACAGTGCCGTCGCCAAAATCCCAAGTGAAAGCAGTTGTATTAACCTGTGTGGATTTAAGACTTACCGTAGAATGAATACATCCCTGAGTTAGGTCGGAAGTTACGGTAGCATAAGCCCCCTTTACAGTGATGGTTTGAGAAGAAGAGTCGAGCAATAGACTGTTTTTATACGCATATAAAGTAACGACATATATACCTGGATCATTGTAAGTATGGCTAGCAAATGTATCGGTAGAGAGTGCTTTACCCGATCCATCACCAAAATCCCATTTTAAACGATCTGCATTAATTGAACGACTCGTAAATACTGCCTGCATTGGAGGACAGGTATTTCTATTGGAGTATTTAGTCTTTATAGTGAAAACTGCAAATACCCGTTTTATAGGAACTAAGTGATAGACGGAATCTCTACAACCATTCAATGGGTTAACTGCTATCAACTGAACAGAATCTACTTCTGTTTTATTATATGTATGCGAGGTATTATAGGTATTGGCATGAGTTCCATCGCCAAAGAAGGTCCAAAAAAAGTCGACTAAGGTATTTCCATAGGCATTTGAGGTATTGATAAAGGAGGCTGTTGTTCCTGTTATAATATAATTTGGACTCCATCGGAAATTCACTTTTGGTCCACTTGGAAAGGCTGAATCGCTTTGTTTCGAAATATCGAAACAGCCATCACTATCCACCACTTTTAACTCAGTAGCAAATTTGCCAGGAAAGGGATACATGTGTGTCACATTACTATTAGTTGTTAAAGTGTCGAAAGTATTATCCCCATAGTTCCATATCCACTTTGTAATTGGCACTCCAAAATTTGTTTTAGAGGTATCTATGAATGTAAGTGGCTTTTTAAAACAGTCTTTGGGTGAATTTATATAATAGCCCCCCACAGGTCCCTTTACTTTTAAATTAATAAAATTACTTGTATCTAAGCAGCCATAATTTGCAGACTTAGTTATTACCCGAAGATCTGTCTTACCGGGTATCAACCCTTTTAACATCCCTAAATAAGAAAAATACCAATTAGGTTGTTCACTTAATCCTTGCGAGAAAACACTAGAATCGCCATATTGCCATGCATAAATACTATAATAAATACTATCATTCCAAACAGAAGGATTTCTTGCTAATGTGGAAGTATCAATCATCACTTTTAAAGAGTCATTAGCACATATTGAAGTTAAATTGGCTTTAAGGATTGGATGTTGTCTTAGGAGAACAGGTACCCATATTGTATCTTTTGGAGTACATCCTCCATTCGTAGTAGTAAGTACGACCCTATAATTGCCTGTGCCTGGAAATTGATGACTAATTGTACGGACTGTAGTATCTACTAAAACAATTGGCGATCCATCTCCAAAATCCCAAGTACCAGAAACAACAGATTTATAGTAACCTGTAAATTTGACGGTGTTTCTTTCACCGGAACAAGGGAATTGTGTCGAATCAATTTGGCTAATAGGGGTTTTTATGTGGATATATTGAGTATTAGTTATAGAATCGGAACAGGTTCCATTCGTTGCAATAAGTTTAATGTCATAATACCCTGTATCGAAATAAAAATGCTTTGGATTTTGTATGATACTTGTACTGTAAATACTATTTCCTCTTGTGTGTAAACTATCTCCAAAATACCAAAACCAACTCGTAACAGGCAATGGAGTCTTGTCAAAAAAACTAACAGATCCACCACATACATCCTGTGACATTACTGAGAAGGCAGGTTTGGGTTTTAAAAAAGTAGTAATATTTCGTAAATAAGCAGAGTCACTACAACCATCTAGCGAGGTGTATTTTAAAGTTACAGCAAAACTTCCTGTCGAATCATAGGTATGTGTGGGGCTTGAATCGGTTGAAATAGTAGCATAATCGCCAAACGTCCAAGCATAAGAAATTATATCAGTAGAAGGATTCGCATTAAATTTTACTTTTAGTCCTGGGCAGCCCGATGTATTACTTATTGGGTTATCGGAGGTAGAAGTAATGTAAACAGGTACATGCTTCACTTCAACATTTTGCACCACTTTGGCAGCACATCCTGCAGTATTCGTTGCCGAAAGAGAAATGTTATATGTACTATCATGAGTAAAGGTATAGCTCGCAGGATTTGTCAAAAGCGTTTCGGTTAATCCATCAATATTCCACGATGTAGTAAAACTGTTAGTGGTATCTGTGAGTGTTATCATTGTTTTCCCACCACATAAAGGTGCCGAACTAACAGAGAACCCACCTATCGAATAGCTTGGCAGAACAGTAATAGTTTTAGAAATCGAATCAAGACAAGTACCATATAAATTAACAAGCTTAACTGTATAGGTTCCCGCCTTGTTGAATATTTTGGTCATATTTATCCCACTAATAGCAGATGATTGACTTGAAACATACCAATTAGCAACATCAGGAATCGGTGTACTTATATTGGTAAAATTGATACTACTCTCTGCACACATCCCCTTAGGAGTAATAAAATTCGTCATAAACGAAGCACTATAGATGGGAGTAGGAGAAAAGGAAGTATCGCTACACCCATTTGTATTTGTTACTATTAATGAATCGGCAAAAACACCTACATTGGAATAAGTGTGAGTAGGAGAAGAAGATGAAGAAGTAGCCGCATCACCGAATTTCCACAAATAAGTGGCGTTAGGTTCAACAATTGAATTATTTGTGAAGGAAACCGCATCACCTGCATTGCATAAATATGCTTTCGACCTTACATAATTAGCAGTAGGCTTAGTGAGGGCATTAATAAAGTTAGCCTTAGAAAGTAAAGTAGTAGCACAGCCTGTATTTGTTTTAACCTGTAATTTGATAGTATAATAACCTGGATTCTTGTAATCGTGATTAACAAACTGCGAAGAGGAATCCCCATTAATAGTAGTGCCATCACCAAAATCCCAATAATAATAGCCTGTGTTGCCCGTTCCAAGCGACGATGTACTCTTAAAACTTACATTGAAGGGTGCACAACCTGTGCTAGCATCTACAGTAAATGAAGGCGCAGGATTTTTCAGAACAGTTATAATCATCGATTTTGTAGATGTGCTACCATTGTCTGTGACAGTTAATGTTACCGTATAGCTTTGTTCGATAGTATAGGTAGTTGCCGCATCTTTATTTGAAGAGGAATTACTATTACCAAAATCCCATTTATACGTGGCCGAATTAGAAGTACCAGTAGTAGTATTTGTAAATGAAACAACAAGTGGACTACAACCTGATGTACTGCTTGGAATAAAATTCGCTTTAGGTTGGGCAAGGAGAATGCTATAAACATTTATAAAAAGGAATAGTAGACAATATTTTAGGTTTAAAATAAAAATAATCTTAAAGCTTGGCAATTTCTTTGACATAATTAAAGGGTAAATTAAAGATATTCTGAAAACTTTGTTAAACCTAGACTTGTTATATTGCACCAAATTAAGGAATTTTATTTTAGTTAAATAAAAAAACTATGCCACAATTATATTTTATATAATTTTATCCACTTAAAAATAATAAAATGAAAAAAATACCTTTAGTCATAGTACTAATAACAGTTTCGGTAATCATGACAGTTTTCAGCTGTAAAAAGAACGACAGCACTACAACAACTACAATTCCATCGACACCTGCAAACGAAGCGGCTTTACAAACAACGCTTTCACAAAATGCAAATGATCAAACAACAATTCAAAATGATGAGGATTTCATAGAGAGTGATGTGCAGAAAGCGGTTTTAGCGGCTAATAATTATAGCGGCATTAACCCAACAAATAACATTGATTTTAATACATTGCCCAATGCAGTCATAGACATGAGTTCATTAAAATCAAGCAAACTAGTTAAAATTTTATACAAGTCAGACGCAACAATTAATGGTATCACTAAAAGTGGTACTATTTCCATTCAACTAATTAATGGAACAAAATGGAGGGATCAAGGAGCTAAAATAGTGGAAACACTAGATAGTGTAAAGATTACTTATTTTGGAATTACTCGTATTTATCAAAGTACTAGATATATTACAAATGTGGGTGGAGGTTTGAGTTATTTGGTAAATTCTTCTTTTCCTTTCACTTATACAATTCATTCATACGGCACAGTGACATTTCAAGATAATACAGTTGCTTCCTATTGGATTGCTCGTAGAAATACATTAAAAAACACTAGTGACACACTTACTATTCCAACAATCTTCAATAGTAATGGTGATACAACAGTTAATGGAGACAATTGCACTATGGGAGGTTCTTCTAGAACTAAAAAGACATTCAGAGTTAAAGATGCACAAACCTATGCTGCATCAATTGTATGTGGTTATCAAAAACCATACTTAGGTATCAGAACTTTCATTGCAGGCGATTCTGTAAACATCACATTTGGGGTTAATTCAAATGGGGTACAATCTGCTCAAGGGGCAGCGACGCCGTGCGATTCACTCTATGGATACAAAATAGAATGGACAAAATTAAATGGCACTCTTGGTTCGAAGGTTATTAGCTATTAAGAAGAGAATTGAAGTACATTAACCACTAGTACTTCAATGGAAAAAGAAGGAACAAGAAATAACTTTGGAAAATTTGAAGGAATAAAATGCACCTAATACCTTCTCAGCTAAAAAGGCTTGGCTATTGTGGTAGAAGCTTCTTAATGTTAGCGAATATTTGTTTTTCAAAATAATTGTTCAATTACTCACCTTACGCAAGTCCAAAAATTTCTGAAAAATGGTTACCACATAGTCACATTAGGCACATAGAAAACAATTTCTAAGGCAAAAGCGTTTCACTTTAAGTTCACATAGACTCGAGTTTAAAAAAGTGAAACTTTTTTTCTATGTTTTCTTTTCTAGACTAGAATAAAATACGATGTGACTATTGTGCCTTTTTGGTAAATCTTTATTAATTGTTTAAATGTTGCGTAACATGAGTTGATTAATAATAAAGCCTGACAGATCATGAAAACTGTCAGGCTTTACTATTAACTTAAACTTCATTTTCCTTCAAAACAACTTCACTTGCCTTCTTAAATTGAAAAATTAAATAAACGAGTATTGCGGCACTAACCAATCCTAACACGATTGGAAAATGATCGTCTAATGCATCTTTAGGTGGTTTACCTTGCATCGAATAAACATAAAGGAGAGTAACCGCAATTGCATTATTAAGAAAATGTGCCAAAATATTTAGCCATAGATTCTTGCTGTAATAAAACAATAAGCCTAAAACAATACCTAAACTTGCCCTTGTAAGAAATCCATAATAACTGAAATGGATAGCACTAAAAATAATGCTTGTAAAAAGAATTGCTATCCAAGGATTGCCAAACCAACGTATGAAAAACTGTTGTAAAGTGCCTCTAAAGAAAGTCTCTTCAACAATTGCAGGTGTAAGTGCAATAATTATCAAAGCAATCAAATAATCTTTTAAATTATTCATTTTAGCAATTGCTAAGACTTGTTGATTATACGCTTCTTCTGCCTTTTTAAATGACTCTTGAAGATGCTTAGAAATTGGAATTCTTTCATTCAAATCACTCAAAACACCACCCGCTAAAATTGCCATACATGCAATTACTAATACTAATCCTATCTGTTGAAACGACACTTTGCAGTTAAATCCAATAAAGGAGAATGGCTTTTTTCTAATGATTAATGCAAATAATACTGCAGGTAGAAAAAACATTAATATAGTAGATCCTAACTGCATAACTTTCATTGCTGTAACGTTTGCAGGATTGAATAATTCTTTTTCTAGATTAAACAATTTAACTTGAGGCATCATCAATTTTACGACTAGTAAAGAAAAGAAACTTGCTGCAACAAGCCCTACTCCCACCATGCACAATAATAACCAAAATTGTGTCCAATGATTTTCAGTTCTCTCCGTATATAGAAAAGGACTTACTTCTTTTAAAGAATCAGGCTTTTCAGCTTCTGAATTTATATATTCTACAAACACTTCTTGCACTTGTTCTTGTTTGGCTTCCAATTCAGGTAATATTTCTTTATTTTCTTGTTCTTGCATAATATGGGTTGATATAATGACGCACTACTATTTGATTATATATGAATGATTCTAAAATCACAAAAACTACTTTAAATACTAATCAATCGGAAAAAGACTTCAAACAGTCTTATTTGTGACAACATTTGGTTGACTCCAAAAAACAATAAGACTATCACCTTAATTATACTTCTACTCAACAAGTTTAAATTTCAGCTAAGTTATTCTTGCGGACAAATATATAGTAATGAGGAAACGAATACCTATTTCAACAATATGAAATGGTACATCTTAATCAAAATTCAATCCTTTCCTAACGTTTCTTCTTCTGTTGTTCTACAAATAATTCAAACTCTTGTAGAGAAAAACTACTTAAATTTTGCTTTGCTGTCAGACCTGCTTTTTGTGCAGCTAAAACACCATATTTACAATCTGCAAAACCATCGATGCTATGTGCATCAGGATTAATTGAGATAAGTATGTTTTTATCCAACGCTTTAGTTATCCATCGCCAATCAATATCTAATCTACGTGGATGCGCATTAAGTTCAATAACTACATTGTTTGCAAAACATGCATCAATGATTTTTTGGTGATCTACAGGATAACCATTTCTACTCAATAATAAACGACCTGTCAAATGCCCAAGTATTGATGTAAAAGGATTTTCAATGGCTGTCAATAAACGCATCATCGCCTTCTCTTCGCTCATTTTCAGATTTGAGTGTATAGATGCAATAACTACATCGAATTTATTTAATATATCTGATTCATAATCGAGGTTGCCATCATTTAAGATATCACTTTCTATGCTTTTAAATATCTTAAAAGGAGTAAACTGCTCATTTAAATAATCAATCTGTTCATGTTGTGCCAACACTTTTTCTACTGGAAGACCTTGTGCGTAAAATGCAGTCTTTGAGTGGTCACTAATCACTAAATATTCATATCCCTTTTCAATTGCAGCCCTAGTCATTTCTTCGAGGGTATTATTTCCATCACTCCATTTACTATGACTATGAATTATGCCCCTGATATCCATTACCTCAATTACTTTTGGCAATTCACCTTCCTTTGCTTTACTAATAACTGAAGAGTCCTCTCGAAGAAAGGGAGGTATGAAGTGAACATTATTTGCAGAAAAAATTGCCGCTTCTGTAGGATAGTTCTTGTTTTTATCTGTGCCAATTTCTCTTTCCCAACTTTCTAAAAATACTGCACTACAACTAGTCTTGAATAGTTGAGTTTGTATATTATTTTCCGCTACCGAATAGAATCCAAGTAGTACATTTTCTTGCCCCTTAAAGGAACTATAGTTGCCTTCATCAACAATTAGCTGATAGCCATTACTGGTAAAAAAAGTTGTTATTTCATTCTTAGTAGTAGTAGTAACCCAATCGAGTGTATCAATTACTTCAAGTTGTCTTTTGAATGTCCCTGTAATATAAAAATGTGGGTTCTTGAAAAATGACTTCAATTTTGCATCAACATTATAGGCAAAGTTTTCTATCTGTTGATATAAATAACTTCCTTGTGCCCCTAGGTAAAACTGTATAGATTCTTTAATATTTTGCTGTGTTTTTTCTCCAAACCCCTTATACAACATCAGTCGATTTTCTTCGCATGCATAGAGTAGTTCACCAATTGTTTCTATTGAAAGTTCTTTCCAAATTGTAGCAATTTTTTTTGGTCCAATCCCTTTAATAGATAACATTTCCAATATACCTTTTGGCGTATTAGTAATAAATTCTTCAAGTAATTGTAGTTTGCCTGTCAAAAGTTGTTCAGAAACTTTTTGAGCAATAGTATCTCCAATACCTCTAATGCTAGCTATTTTTTTGAGTTCCATTTCTGATAACTCAGTAGGAAGTTTTTCTATAGTAAAGGCAGCAGTACCATAAGATTTACTCTTAAAACTATTTTCTCCATGAATGTCCATTAACTTTCCTAACAATGAAAAATTATCAGCAATTTCAACATTTGTCATAATGCCCGTTTTGCGCAAACTTATTGATAGAATGATTTTATTAAAAGATAAACTTTTATAAAAATGGGAAAAAATATGTAGTACGGTTCAATTGTATAATTTGAGTAAACAAAACAGCTTCCATTATTTAATTTAAAAAAGTTAATATAATTATTTATTAGTAATAACGATTATTCACACCAATAATGAATTTTATTGATAGGACAAATTGGGGGAATCTATTTATAAATTAGAAACTAAATCGTCACAAAAGAACCATTTGTCTAATCAACTCACTATAAATGAAAAGATTAAAAAAACTATTAAATCGAATGTGAAACATCAGATTATAATTTCAATAAATATAAAGCTAAATTTAAAACAATAAACTTCTGACAATTAAAAGCAGCGTTTATTGGTGAGTCTAATTAATATAAGTGATTGTAATAAATTGAATCTACTAAAATTAGTCTTAACATCTAGTGATGTTTCAATAACTATCTCACCTCACACAACGATTAATAAAGGATATTAAGTCTAATTTATATTCTTCAACACAAAGACACAAATACTCAAAGTAGCTCAAAGAAAAAATGAAGTATTGATACTTATGAAGTGCTTTAAAGAACTTAGTGCCTTTGCGACTTAGTTTCTTTGTGGCAATAGAAATAAAAAAAGACAAAAAACATTTGATTCAATCAAAGCGTAAAGTGAGTAACTATTTAAAACAATTCTCAGAAGCAAATTGCATAATTTTTCAAAGCAATTTTCAACATTTAATTTTATGATTCAATCAACTTTTTAACTTTTTAATTTTATTTATTGAATTTACTCTTTACATTTGCCATAAATGTGTAAAAAATACACATTACATTTTGCTAAATGAAAAATTATACATATTGCTTGAATTGAATCATTTGATAAGTAACGATTGTGTTTTCTTTTACATGGTAAAAATAAATTAGTAAAGAAGTTGACAAATTATAATTGCTGTTATGAACCTATTAATTAATGCATTAACTAATTACTATTAATTATCCTTTTGCTAAATAAAATTTATAATGAATTATAACTCTAATAAGCACAACTTAAAATTTCGATGGCATAGTCGATATCTAACAATACAAAGCATAGTATTAAATGCTAAAAATTTTCTTTCAAATTCTTCCTTACTCAATAATAATACACTCAAAATGAAAAATTTAACACGTTCGATTTGTGCCACTATAGCAATGGTGCTATTACTATCTTCTTATTCTACACAACTTTTTGCAAATGGTGCATCAAATGGAAATGCGGGCGTCATTCTAACCATAAACGGTGGATCAAAAACAATATACAAGGTATATGATGGAGGATGGGGAAGCGACGGAGGCACTAGTTGGTATAATATTCAAGGTGCGACAACTTTTAGTGGCACTAACCTAGGCAATGTAAATACGTTGGCATTAAACGGAATGGCTATTGTAGGATGGACAGATAATGCAGATTTTGTAGCCGGTGAAATCCAATATAAAATATGGTTAAACGGAACTTCTGAGCCAGGTTCTATTACTGGAACTTTTGATGTGGGTGGTTATGGTAGTGGTTGTTCAGTTCAAAACGTTCAATCTTCTAGTTCCAATAATAGAATGGTGGGTATAGACAACCAAAATGTAAATTTACTGAGTGGTCTTGCACCGGGTGTTTACAATATAAAAATTTACCCTTATGGTCAAATGCGATACAATTGTGGCTCTTACAATCAAGTAAATAATGCTGCCGTAACAGCAACATTCACAGTAAATCCTACTGTTACATTTAATGTAAATGGAGGTACAGGTTCCATGTCAACTCAATATGTCACTTATAATACAGCAACTGCATTAACAACTAACTCATTATCTATTTCAGGAGGAAGTTTTTATGGTTGGAATACGGCAGCAAATGGTTCGGGTACTGCTTATGCCAATTCTGCAAACATTACTACCACTAGTAATCAAACATTATATGCACAATGGTTGCCCACAATAACTGTGACAGTAGGTTCTTATACCTATAATGGTAGTGCACAAGGTCCGAGTGCTGTAACAGGCAATACAGGTGCAGGAACAGTAACTTGGAGTTATGTAGGAACTAGTGGAACAACATATGGCCCTAGTTCAACAAAACCAACTAATGCAGGAACATATACAGCCACTGCGAGTGTTACTGCGGGTGGTAACTTTATGGCAGCCACTTCAAGTGCCACAGCTTTCAGTATTGGCAAAGTAGCTTTGACAATTACTGCGGGCAACCAAACGGTATGTTATGGAACTGCAGCTGCTACTGTAACTAGTGCAGGTAGTTATACGCCCACAGGTTTTGTAAATAGTGAGACCGCTGCTGTAATTGGAGGTTCTGCTACCTACAGCACTACCTATACTGCTTCTACTGCCGGAGGCACAACAGGTGTAACAATTACCCCGATTACAGGCAGCCTAACTGCCACTAACTATTCATTTAGTGCTGCAACTGGCACAATTACTATCAATGCTTTGCCGGCAATTTCCACTAGTCCCTCAGATCAGTCTGTAAGCGCAGGTGCAGGAACAGCAACATTTACAGTGACTGCTACAGGTGCAGGATTAACCTATCAATGGCAGGAAAATACAGGTGGCGGCTTTGCCAACATAACTAATGGAGGTATTTATAGCGGTGCCACAACTGCCACCCTAACACTTACTAATCCTGCAAGTGGTTTGAATGGATATACTTATCGTTGTGTAGTTAGCGGTACATGTACACCTTCGGTCAATTCGAATTCGGCTACCTTAACTGTCACTTCAAATACAATTACAACTGGAACAATTGGTGGCGGAACAACTACTTATTGTGCGGGTACAACTAGCGTAAACGTACCATTCACCTATAGCCCTTCGGGTAATTTTCCTAGTGGTGGTTCTTGTACATTTACTGCTCAATTATCAGATGCAAGTGGAGGATGGAGTTCACCGGTAACTCTACAAAGTGTGGTATCTACGGCGAGTAGTCCTCAATCAATTTCTGTAACAATTCCTAGTGGAACTTCCACAGGAACAGGCTATAAAATCAGAGTGATGAGTAATTCCCCTGCTGTAACCGGTGCAGACAATGGAACAGCTTTGACCATCAATGCACTTCCTTCAGCTCCTACAGCCTCACCACAAAGTTTTTGCAGTGGCGCAAGTCCAACTGTTGCCAACTTAGTCGCAACAGGAAGTAGTATATTATGGTATACAGCATCAAGCGGAGGAAGTTCTTTATCGACAGGTACAGCCTTGAGTACGTCAAATTATTATGCAAGTCAAACAGTAAGTGGCTGTGAAAGTGGACGCACAGCTGCTGTTGCTATCACTGTTGATGCAGCTACTGTAGCAGGTTCGGCTGTAGCAACCACTTCTGCAATATGTACCGGAGGAACCACAACTGTCAATTTATCTGGAAATACAGGTAGCACTATTCAATGGCAACAATCTAGCGATAATTCAAGTTGGTCAACGGTAAGCGGTGGATCAGGAGGTACTACAAGTAGCTATACTACAGCCGCATTATCGTATGGATTATACTACCGGGCACAAGTAACTAATGGAATTTGTGCAGCTGCAAACACAAGTGGTGTATTAGTTTCAATTAATGAAAGCAATGATGCATCTAGCATCTACTCATCTAGTTGGACAAATGGTCAGAATGACAATACAACTGGATTTGGTGCATGGGCATTAACATCGGCAGGATTAGGAGGTTTTTATTCGAGTGGTTCTTCAGGGGTAAACAATGGAGGAAGTCGTTCTTGGGGATTATATGCAGGTGGAACAGGAACAGGTAATAGGGCAAGTGCTGTGAGAACGGTTTCGTTGAGTACAGGCAACTCACTCTCTATCTCAATGGCTAATAGCTTTGTAACCACTTCTGATACAATTGGTTTCGCCTTACAAAATGCAAGTGGGCAAAATTTAATGCAGTTTTACTTCTTGGGCGGTGCTGCAAACTATTCAATTGCAGATAATGCAGGGGCAGCTATTTCAACAGGGATTGGATACACTACAGCAGGAATGGACATTACAATTGCCTATACGGCAAGTAATACCTACACCATAAATGTTACGCCAAAGAGTGGCTCTCTGACAACACTAAGCAGTAGGACATTCTCTACTTGTGCGGGTGGTCAAGTACCTGCACAAATACGCTTGTTTACAACAGGAGCAGGAGGAAGTGGTTATGACTTATTCTTTAATAGCCTTTCTTTAAATAATCCTGTAATTTATACACATCCTACTACAACACCACAGGCTTATGGAGTAGGCGGATCCGCATCTGCATTAACAGTTGCGGTGAGTGGTTCAGTATGGGGCTATCAATGGTATAGTAACACGAGCAGTTCTAATAGTGGCGGGACCCTGATTGGTGGTGCAACTTCTGCTAGTTATACACCCTCTACAGCATCATCAGGAACTTTATATTATTATTGTGTGGTTACAGGAACATGTGCTTCTACTACAAGCAATGTTTCAGGGGCAGTTACCGTTACTCCTGCACCAATTATCACTAGTTTCTCCACTGCGAATAATAATGGAACCACCACATCAGGTTATGTTGGCACAACAGTGACAATTACAGGCTCTAACCTTGGTACAGCAACTGCTTTGACTGTGGGAGGAACAAGTGTATTTTCAAATATTGTTACAAACAATGCAACTACAATCACCTTTACTACTATTTTAGGTTTAAATGGAACAATTACAGTAACAAATTCAAATGGCACTGGAACTAGCAGTAGTAGCTATGCCGACCTTGGTTATATTTCAATATCAAATGGCAATTGGAGTTCCACTTCTACTTGGTTAAATAGTCTATTGCCTACCACTTATGCGGCGGTTACAATCAATAACAATGTAACACTTGACCTTAGTACTGATACCGTTTCTTCGCTAACTATTAATTCAGGTAAAACATTTACCGCAAGTGATGGTTCTGCACGTACATTATACATAAATAGCAATACAGCAGGTAATGTAACAACACTGACAAATAATGGTACTTGGGCAAATGGCAGCGGTGGAAGTACTGTTGAGTTTATCGGCAAACCGACTGTTACAGGCGATGCAATTCATGTAGTTGTAGGTGGCTCAAACGGTATCATCTTTAATAACGTTATCATCAGTAAATCGACAGGTAGTACTTACAATTTGGGTGTAAACTTCGGTTCATCAGGAACTTCTTTAGGCAGTGGCGGTAAGCTTACTATTGGGGCAGGTGGTTATGTATCTTCAAGCATTCCAAGTAACTTCTATACTGTAAATGGTAATAGCACCTTACAATTCAGTAATACGGGTGGATATGCAGTAACTGCTTCAGATTTGACTTGGCCAAGTTCAAATAGTCCTAGTGCTATTAATATAACTGCAGGAACAGTTGCGCTCAATTATACAAGAACTGCTACAGGTAGCCTAATTATTTCTGGTGGAGGATTAACATTAGGAGCTCCCTTGATTGTAAATGGAAGTTTCACACAGTCGGCCGGAACCTTTACGGCAAGTACTTATGGAGTGACAATGGGTGGTACAGGAACTATTTCTGTTACAAGTGGCAATAATTTTTACGACTTGACTATAAATGGAACAGTAACAGCAAGCACAGCTTTTACAGCTACACATTCCTTGACTATTGGCTCTGGAAATTCATTAATTGATGGAGGAAATACCATTACTGTTTCAGGTGCAAGCGTTGTAAATAATGGTACACATTCTGGTGCAGGCGAAATTAAATTGACTGCTAGTGCTGATGTGACGATAACTGGAACTGGTACTTTCCAAAACTTAGAAAATGCCTTAACTTCTGCGAATCTGATAGCAGGTTCTAACTTTAACATTGCAGGTAGCTTTACTAATACAAGTGGTGGGGTACGAGGTTTAAATCACTTAATTACGTTTACTGGTACTGGCACTTTAACAAATAACAGTACCATGTTTGGAGAATATTCAAGTGATACACTCAGTTTGGCATTCAACGGCACAACAACATTAGCCGGCTCTACAGGGTATATTGATGCAAAAAACTATACAATTGGTACATCAGGCACTTTGATTTGTGGTACTATTGGCTTAAACTCAAATTCTTCAAGCCCTGCTAAAAGTGTAATCATTATTAATGGAACATTGAAAACCGCTAACAGTAATGGCTTATGGGATGGTAGCACAAACAATACTTCAATCAGATATTCTGGTGGAAATATTCAAACTATCACATTGGGTGGGGCATCTACCATAGTTTACAATGCTTCGGGTGCACAAACAATCAGTAAGGCAAGTGGTATTTTCAATGCCGCCTATTACAATTTAACATGTAGTAACACTAGTTACAAGGCGTTGCAATCGGATTTAACAATTGGAGGCACATTGAATTTGACAAGTGCTTCAGATTACTTATCAATTAATGGATATACACTTACCTTAAATGGTGCAGTTTCAGGAAGTGGTTCTATTGCAGGTTCATCTACCTCAGGATTGATTATTGGAGGTACAGCAGGAACTATCAACTTTACTGCAGCAAATGATACGCTCAAAACCTTTACGCTTAGTAGTGGTTCAAGTGCAACCCTAGGTTCACAGCTAAATATTGTTGCAGGAACTACACCAGGAACTGTTACAATTGGAAGTGGTGCAACTTTAACAACAGGTGGCTATTTAACCTTATTATCTGATATTAATGGAACTGCAAGAGTGGATCAAGTTCTTGGTACAGTTTCAGGAAACGTTACAGCACAACGCTTTGTGACTGCAAAATCAGTACGAAAATATAGTTTCTTAGGTAGTCCAGTCAGTTCAACTTTCCGTAATGGATGGCAACAACAAATTTACATTACCGGTGCAGGAACAGGAGGTGTAGTTTGCGGTGCAACAGGCGGTAATGGAGGAGTTACAGACAAATACAATAGCAATGGTTTTGATGCTACTCAAAATAGTGCGGCAAGTATATTCACATACAATGCAACATTGGTTAATGGAAGTCGATGGATTGGTATATCAAATACAGAATCTACTACTCAGATACCTGGTGTTGGATATCGAGTAAATGTTAGGGGCAATAGAAATAGTGGAACTGCAACCTGTGATAATCAACTTAATAGCACCTCTCCTTCTGCTCCAGAAGCAGTAACATTAATTGCTACAGGTACATTGGCTACAGGTAATATATTAGTTTCATTGAATGATACTGCAGGTCAGAAATATACTTTAGTGGCCAATCCATATCCAAGTCAGATTAGCTATTCTGCTTTTCAGGCTTCTAATTCTGGTATCAATAATAAAATGTGGACATTTAGTCCTTTCGGAAATGGTAATTATACCACTTACAATTCTGGGGTTATTGCAAATGGTGCAACAGGATATGACAACACACATGGAGATTATATTGCAGTTGGTCAAGCATTCTTTGTTGAGGCTAATAAAAATGGTTCTGTAACATTCCAAGAATCTCAAAAAATAAGTAGTGCCATTCCTAATACACAATATTTTGGCACATTGAATAATAGTTTGATTAGGGTTGGACTAACATCAACTTCTAGTACTTTATTGGACGAAGTGGTTATTCGCTTTAATCCTAACGGATCAAAAGCCTATACCCCTACTTTGGATGCAACTTCATTTAGTGCAGCTAGTCAGTCCCTTGCAATTGTAAAGGGTGATAGTCATTTGGCAATTGCAACACTTTCAAGAAACTTAAATGCAGACACCATACAATTAAATGTAGCAAGTTCAACTAAAGGAACATTCAGATTATTATTCAGCGATTTTGAAGGGATTGATACGGCAACCTCTATAACCCTTAGAGATAATTATTTAAATACTACACAAGATATCAGAGCTACTAATAAATATGATTTCAATGTTACAGCCGACACTGCAAGTATTGGTACGAATCGCTTTAATGTATTAATAGCTAAGACTCCCAATATATTACCTGTAACTTTTACTAGTATAAATGCCTCTTTGAGTACTAAAGGAGTTGATATTGCTTGGAGAGTAGCTACTGAAGATGGCATTTCAAATTATAAAGTTGAACGCAGTATTGACGGCCATTCATTTACAGAAATCTCTACGGTAAAGGCAATTGGAGCAAATAATTATTCGATAGAAGATGTTAGTACTTTATTAAATACAACTTACTATCGTATCAAAGCAATTGGCGTTGATGGCATAATAGTTTATAGTAATGTAGTAGCAGTTACATTATCAAATGTCAATAATCAATATTCAATTTACCCTAACCCTGTTCAAGATAAATTGAATATTACATTTAACAATACAAACAATACAAGCTATAAATTGAGAGTATTGACTATTACAGGTATTGAAGTTATTTCAAAAACAGATGTTAGCGCAAACGGCAATACTTTATCATTACCTGTAAATAAATTAGCTGCAGGGGTCTATTCTCTTGAGTTGACGGATGCATTAGGAAACAAACAAATGAAGAAATTTGTAAAGGAATAGCATTTTTTAAATTGCTTATTTGACAAACCGCTTTGAGACTAGTAAGTTTCAAAGCGGTTTTGTTTTGGGTAATAGTTACCTACTCAATTTTAAATATCACTTTCAGTGATTATTTTAATTTGAGTATACTTTCGCAAAATCAAAGCAACTAAAACCGGCAAAGTCATCTAATTCTTGTAGTACAATCGACGATTTTTAGGCAATATGATAGTTTCCTCTATTTCCTTAAACATAAAATACATAGCTTAGTGGTCAGGTATGTTACAGGCCGTTGAATTTGTAGAATTGGATTAACAATTATTACCCTTAATTATGTTACATGCTATTACATCGTTGCAGCTCAAACACAATTTCAATATAAAGTATTGCTTACTGTCTCTTACCCTTCTATTTTCAATTGTATCAAATGCACAATTACAAGCCGACTTTATTGCTAGCAACACTTCAGGCTGTAGCCCTCTAGTAGTTTCCTTTACTAACACATCGAGAGGTATTTCAAACACTGCAAAATATCAATGGGATTTTGGAAATAGTAATTCTTCAACAAATAAAGATGCCGCTACAACTTACACAGCAGAACAATCTTTTATTGTGACACTTACTGTTACTGATAATAACGTTTCTTCTTCAAAATCAATGACGATCAATGTATTTAAAAGTCCTACACCTCAATTTTTTGTAAATAATACCACAGGCTGTCCGCCTTTTAATGCAACTTTCACAAGTACATCCTCTACTGGATCGGGTAATACAGTTTATTACTATTGGGATTTTGGAGATGGAAATACCATTAATGGAGATACAACATCACAAATAGTCAACCATAAATATACTTCAACAGGAATTTACACTGTAAAATTACAAGTGAAAACAAATACGGGTTGTGCTACAACATTAATGACTAAACCTAATTTGGTTAATGTTCAACCAAAACCTCTTGCTTCGTATGTACGTTCTAAAAACTTTTTGTGTAATAACTCAGGCGAAGCAATTACATTTTCAAATAGTACTTCTGTAGATCAAGGAATTAAATATCTATGGAAATTTGGTGATGGCACTACTTCCAATGAAGTTTCTCCAACCCATCTTTACATTGGCAAGGGTACCTATTCTGATTCGTTGATTGCTACAAACTCGACTGGCTGTAGCGATACATTTCACTCCTCGACTCCTATTTTCAGTTCTACATTCAAATCAGATTTTGTGATTCCAAATTCTGGACTTTGCACAAACAATGACATCTTTTTCATAAATAATAGTAATACACTTCCCGATAACTCTAATTGGTATTTTCCTGGACAACCTACCCCAAACATTGGTATAAACACAAATAAATCATTTATTAAGGCAGGTATTTATAGTATTAAACTTGTGAATCAATTTGGGAATTGTATAGATTCAATAACAAAAAAAGTTACCATTATACAAGGAATTACTTCTTTAGGCTTCACAATTAACCAAGTACCATTATGTGCCGGAAAAACATTAGTTACACTAAAAGATACTGCTGTACACAGTTCTACGTTATGGAATCTTCAAGGTAGTTCAGATACAATAAAATCAAATCCTGCACAATACACTTTCTCACATGATAGTACACTTGTATTCTCACTTACTGTATCTAACTTAAACGGTTGTAAAGCAACCATACAAAAAACGATAGTAGTTAAACATACACCTGTTGTGATAAAATCAAAAACTATAGATCCTAGATACAATACTTCAGGATGTAAGGGACTAAAGGTTAAATTCTCTGCATTTCCTTCCGATAATATTGGCTCCTTTTTGTGGAGCTTTGGCGATTCAACATTTGCATCAGACTCTGCCCCCACTCACACATTTGATTCTGTTGGAAAATTTCCAGTCGAACTTAAATACACTACACTAGATGGATGTAATGATACGGCATGGCTTAAAAATATAGTTACCTATTCAAAACCTGCTCCTGCATTTACAGTTACCAATCAAGAAGTTTGCGGGGGTACTGCTCGTTTTATTGATAAAACACCAAAGCCGGTATCAAGTTGGATGTGGTATTTTGGAGATAGCTCAAATACGCGAGGTTTTCGTAACTATAGTATCAGTGCTTCTCAAAACCCAATACACTCTTATTTTGATACAGGCTATTACGACATCAAGTTTATTGCAACTAATGGCACATGTTCAGATTCTGTTACAGTTCAACGATATGTTCACATATTGGCTCCAATAGCAACTATCGACTCCATAAAATATACTTGTTCTGGCGCAAGAGACTCTGTTGTATTTTGGAATTATTACAAGAGTGTGGCTTCAGGAACATGGGATTTTGGCGATAATTCTGAGCTTTTGACTTTAGATACAACTATTCACTTTGTCACACATAAATATCCCAAAACAGGTACATACCGTGCAATTCTAACCACTACATATGAAGGATGCACATCGAAAGACACTGCAACGGTTTATATACTTACCAAACAAAATCCTATTTTGTCTGCAAACTTAAGCGCTGTGTGTACAAACGATTCTATTAAAGTGATGATTGATACTTCTACCTTAGCTAAGAACCCTTCATCAATAAAAGATAGAAATTATTATAGTATTTTCGAATGGCAATATGGTGATTCTACCATTTTCACAAAGGGCTTAACTCAACAAACTAATTGGTACTATTCTTATCTTGGCATGCTTAAGGGGCTGATTCAAGGTAAGACAAATCTGAGGGTAATTACCAAATCTCAAAACTTTGGCTGCTTAGATACTAGCAATTTCATTAATTTAAAGGTGAAAGGACCTTTCGCAGGATATTATATCAATACCCCTCAGGACTGTTTTAAACACCCACTTTCGTTCGTTGACACCTCAAAATTAAACTTCAATGTTGCAATCGATAAGTGGATATGGAACTTTGGAGATGGCAACAATGATACCCTAACAACTAACGGCAATACAAGTCATAGCTTCAGCATTCCTGCTAAGTATCCTGTATCATTGAAAGTGATTGACAAAGACGGCTGTTTTGATGTTTCCAAAAAGGGAGATACTGCCATGCCAAGTGGACCAAAAGCAGATTTCAGTTGGTCACCCAATTCTATTCTTTCAGGTTCTACTGTTTCATTTATAAATAACACGAATACTTTTGAGAATAAGAAGGTTAATTATTCATGGACATTTTTTAGTGAAGGAATCAAGGATACTACTAGTTCTCCTCGCCATATATATAACATGGTTGGAACAGACTCGGTGCAACTAATCGCTGTAAATCCTCAAAATGGCTGTAGCGATACTATTGCTAATTCTGTTGCCATTAAAAAAGTATTAGCAGCATTTTCCATCAAGTCTACTTACATTAATAATAATACTTGCCCTCCGATGCAAGCACTATTTACAAGCCGCTCCATCAATGCAGACAAATTAAGTTGGAATTTTGGAGATGGTTCAGCAGGTAAATCTATTTCATCAGATACTTTTGCAAGCCATACTTACGATGAACCCGGTGTTTATAATGTAACCCTTTATACTTATAAAAATAATTTACCACTAGATTCTACTACTCAAATAATCGTTGTAAAGGGTGCTTATGCCTCTGTAACATCTGACCTAACGCATGGCTGTGTGCCTTCAACCATTAACATAAAAGCTTCTCTTGTAAATACAGCCACTGTTACTTGGGATTTTGGAGATGGAACTGTCATAGTCAATAGCCCCGATTCAATGATTACCCATCAATATACATCCGTAGGAAATTACACTCCCCACATTTTGTTGACTGATATAAATGGTTGTAACTCTTCTTTCCCAACTCAGAAGCCTATTTTTATTGATTCACTTCGTACTTCATTTTTAATTGACAAAGCTTCATTATGTGATACAGGTACCGTTAGTTTCATTCCATTTACAAATTGTTTCTCTGCTGATTCATTAAGAATGCCACTAAAAGTTCATTGGAGTTTTGGAACAGGCAATGAAGCGGATACTTCAAACGAATTAGCCCCTTCTTTCACTTACAAAGCAAATGGTCGGATGCCTGTAACTCAAACAATAACATCTGCTATTGGTTGTATTGCAACATTTAAAGATTTTGTAGAAATTAAACCATCTGCAAAAAGTATCATTTCAGCCCCTTTGAATGTTTGTGAAGGCATGCCTGTAAATTTCTCTGCAACGCCCACTCACAATGGAAATATTCAATGGAATTGGAATTTTAATAACGGCAAAACATCTTCTTTACAAAACCCTTTACCCCAAATTTTTGTATCTGATAAAGATTCAATTAGTCATGATACTATTCAACTAATTACAACTCTAAATGATTGTGTCGATACCACCTATTTTCGTCTTACAGTATATCCTAATCCACGAGTAAATCTTGTTCCAAAAACAAAAGCAATATGTAGTGGTGATACCGTAAAATTAATTGCACATGGTGGTGCTATTTTTAAATGGAATCCTAGTATTTCATCAAATACTTTGGCAACTCCAATTGTCAGTCCCAAAAACACTACAACCTACACTGTAGATGTAACTAATAAATATGGCTGTACTAGTAGTGATACAGCTTTCATTAAGGTCACACCTGGCATGAAAGAAACATTAACGTACCCAAAAGATACGTTTGTATGTCAAGGAATGAGCATACAATTGCCTGTTTCGGGTGCCGATAGTTATGTTTGGTTGAGTGATACTACTACACTTAGGAATTTCGCTAACAACTCATCAAGCCCAATTGCAACTCCTGTACATGCGACAACTACATATACGTTTATTGCAAGTGATAAAAATGGTTGTGCTGCAGAAACTGTGAATATTAATGTAACTACAGTACCATACCCTACACTTAAAACTGCAGATGCCATGACAATAGCAACAGGAAGTATTGTTTCGTTAAATGCTTCTGCTTCTTCGGATGTAGTTTCTTATCATTGGTCGCCTTCAGAATATTTAAGTAATCCTGATGCAGCAACACCAATTTGTTCTCCAAAAAACAACATGCTTTATTATGTTACTGTGGCAAATCAATTTGGTTGTTCGGCTAAAGATTCAATCAGTATCCAACTTTCATGTTCTGAATCCCTCTTTGCACCCACAGGATTTCTTCCATCGAGTACATCAGGGAACGAAATTTTTTATCCAAAAGGACAGGGTGTAAGGGAAATAAAATTCCTAAGGATATATAATAGAAGCGGTGTGTTAATGTTTGAAAAGAACCATTTTCATCCAAATGAAAAAAATGATGGTTGGGATGGTACATACAGAGGGAATAAATGCCCTGCAGAAATTTATATTTATGTAATGGAAGCGATTTGCGATACCGGAGAAGTTTTTGAGAAAAAAGGCACTGTCGTATTAATCAGATAATTGATAGATAAAATAAAAATTAGGGAAGCAAATCAAAACTACTTCCTTATTAATTCAATGTTCCATTAAATTCAATAACTGACCAAATTATCTACAATATAAATAAGATACAAACTACAGACTAATCTCAAAAAACACCCTATGCAAATACTGATCATTATCTATCTTTTGCTATTACCACTTATTTTTTAACCCATTAATACAAGTGCGGCAATCACTCAAGCACAATTTTTAACCACACAAGCACGTGCTTTAACCACTCCCGTACTTACGGCAATCACTAAAGTACGTGCTGCAACCACTCCCGTACTTACGGCAACCACAAAAGAACGTGATTTAACCACTCCCATACTTACGGCAATCACACAAGCACGTGCTTTAACCACTCAAGTACGTGCTGCAACCACACAAGCACGTGCTTGTGTGACAAAAAAATCGAGTTTCAGAGTAAATTCAGTTTCAGAGATTGGTAATTTTAGTGCCTTTGTTAATAACTCACCTTACGCAATAATTAATAAAGGTTATTAAGTCTAATTTATATTCTTCAACACAAAGACACTAATACTCAAAGTAGCTCGAAGAAAAAATGAAGTATTGATACTTATGAAGTGCATTAAAGAACTTAGTGACTTTGCGACTTAGTTTCTTTGTGGCAATAGAAATAAAAAAAGACAAAAAAACATTTGATTCAATCTATGCGTAAGGTGAGTGAATAATTAAAAGCCATTAGTAAACTGTGTAATGAACACTTATAGAAAAATAAGATAGTATGGGTGCATAAAAGTTTTTCAATGCATGTGGACACCGCTGTGAGGCAGACTGCCGTGGTTCGTGTTTCCACAAAAATCTTTAAGCTAAAAACTTTTATGCACCCGATAGAATTGAATGCATCAATTTTATGAAAAGAATTGTAGTACAAATTAATGTTTACTAAAAAATCTCATTCAGTACTAAATCCTTAACCTTATCCATAGAGATTCTTTCTTGAAGCATGCTATCTCGGTAACGGATAGTCACTGTTTTATCTTCTAAAGATTGATGATCGACTGTAACACAAAATGGAGTTCCAATTGCATCTTGACGGCGATATCGCTTTCCTATTGCATCTTTTTCTTCAAAGAAGCATTTAAAGTAAGGTTTACACTCGTCCATTAATTCCCTTGCTAGTTCAGGTAAACCATCTTTTTTTGTTAATGGAAGAATAGCCAATTTATTAGGTGCGATCTTAGTAGGAATATGAAGTACCACACGACTATCAGTTGTACCATCCTCCTTAGTGATTGTTTCTTCTTCGTATGAATTAGATAATATCAATAAGAACATACGATCCAAACCAATTGAAGTTTCAACGACATAAGGGATATAGTTGCCAAATGCCTTTCCTGTAGTTTCGTCAATATCATTATCAAAATACTGCATCTTCTTCTTGCTGTATAGTTGATGTTGTGTCAAATCGAAGTCACTACGCGAATGAATACCCTCTACTTCTTTGAAACCAAATGGAAATTCAAATTCAATATCGCATGCTTCTTTAGCATAGTGTGCCAACTTAACGTGGTCATGATAGCGATATTTCTCAGCATCAATACCCAAACTTAAATGCCATTGCAAACGTGCCTCTTTCCAGAATTTGTACCAAAATCCTTCTGTACCAGGACGAACAAAAAACTGCATTTCCATTTGCTCAAATTCCCTCATACGAAAAATAAATTGACGAGCAACAATTTCATTTCTGAATGCCTTTCCTGTTTGTGCTATACCAAAAGGAATTTTCATTCTTGCAGTCTTTTGAACATTCAAGAAGTTAACAAAGATTCCTTGTGCTGTTTCAGGACGCAGATAAATAGTATTTGCATCTTCGGCTACTGAGCCAAGTTGCGTATCAAACATCAAATTAAACTGTCTAATTTCTGTCCAATTACTAGTTCCACTTACCGAACACACAATTTTATTATCTGCTAATAATTGTTTTAGAGAAACAAAATCTTCGGCAGCAAGAAGTATATCCATTTGTTTCAATAATGCTTCTGCTTCATCAGCTTTTCCTTCATTTGTAAGAATATCAGCTTTTGCTTCAATCAAATGATCCACACGGTAACGTTTCTTACTATCCTTGTTATCAATCATAGGATCACTAAAATTATCAACATGCCCACTTGCCTTCCAAGTTGTCGGGTGCATAAAAATTGCAGCATCAATACCCACAATATTCTCATGCATCTGAGTCATGCTTTTCCACCAATAATCTCTGATATTCTTCTTTAATTCACTCCCATTTGGGCCATAATCATATACTGCACTTAGACCATCATAAATTTCACTTGATGGAAACACAAAGCCATATTCTTTGGCATGAGAAATAATTGACTGAAATATTTTATCTGATTGTACGCTCATAAGGCTGCAAATATATAATAATGATTAAATGATTGGAGGGAAAGAAATGAATCATTTCAACCAATGTTCAGTTCTCCGATCTTTTGAATAAAATACTTTGTGAATTTTAAGAAAAAGTTGACTAATCATTATATTTCTTCGAAGAAAACCACTAATGTTGCGACATAAAATAGCACTCACTTCAAAGATTATAGACTATGCGAAAAACAATTATTAATACCCCCGATGCACCTAATCCAATTGGCCCTTATAGTCAGGCTGTACAAGCAGGTGATTGGCTTTTCATTAGTGGACAAATTGCTATAAATCCATCTTCAGGAGAACTTAATATTGCAACAATCCAAGCTGAAACTACTCAAGTAATGGAAAATCTAAAGGCAATACTTAAAGAAGCGAAATGCACATTTGAAAGTGTCGTTAAAACAACTATTTTTTTAAGTGATATGGAAATATTTGGAACTGTTAATGAAATTTATGGCAGCTATTTTACCGGGGAATTTCCTGCTAGAGAAACCTTAGCAGTAAAAACTTTGCCTAAGAATGTAAATGTTGAAATCAGCATGGTAGCTATCAGCAGCAAGTGATGTGTGATGAGTAAAAAGCTATAAATTCTTAGTCATTTATGGTTTACAATCCTTACTAAACTCATAATTTATCACTCATAGTTCATAACTCAAGATAAGACTAACGGTATTTCCCTTGTACCGTCGGCTGTTTCTACCAAATACACTTCAGGAATAATATTGAAGGCCTTTTCATAGGCAGATGCTATTTGTCCTATTACCTTATCTCTATTACTTTTATTAACCAAGTTAATAGTACAACCACCAAATCCTCCCCCCATCATTCTTGCACCAATTACATCACTTTGAGAACGTGCTTCTTTTACCAAAAAATCCATCTCTTCACAACTAACCTCATACAACTCGCTCAATCCATGATGAGTCTGATACATTAATTTTCCGAACTCAATTAAATTATTTTCTTTTAAATAAGTTGCGGCCTGCTTTGTACGTTCTATTTCTTGTGTAATATAAATACATCTATCATAAACCTCTTTACTAAAGTTTTCCATGAATTGTTCCACAACCTGCTTTTGAACATGCCTGAAAGAAGTTATCCTTTTGTTTAAAGATTGAAAAAAGCTCAACCCCTCCATTGCCTCTTGATAGCGTTTATTATAACCACCATCGTTCAATTGATGATGAACTTTAGAATCTATTAATACCAATTCATAATCATTTGTTCCATCATTCAGCATTAGGGGCAGGTACTCATAGTCGAGAGTGATACAATCCAAAAAAAGACAATGATCTTCTTTTCCATGTAAACTCGCAAACATATCCATGATCCCACATTTTGTACCTGCAAAACTGTGTTCGGCCTCCTGTGCAATTAATGCCAACTGTTTCTTTGACAAACCAATTTGAAAGATTTCATTCAAAGCGAAAACCAATCCTGCTTCTAAAGCAGCAGACGAAGATAGCCCCGCACCTTGTGGAATATTCCCTCCAAACAAGCAATTGAACCCACTAATTTCAAATTTTTGCTTTTTAAGTATATGAAGAACACCTAACACATAATTTCTCCACCCCGATTGTTTGGTAATATTATTTAGTTCAACTGAGAAAGACTCTTCATTAATGTCGGCAGCCACAAAAGAGGCAGAATTCGTATGGTTTGGGGCAATAGCAAACCATATCCCCTTATTAATCGCAGCAGGCAGCACAAATCCTCCATTATAATCGACGTGTTCTCCTAACAAATTAACTCTTCCTGGAGAAAAGAACAATCTTGCTTCTTCAGGAAAATGTTGTTGATAATTTTGTAGTGCCTGTTGTGGAGTTTGCATCTATTAATTGTTGTTAAACTGTCATAATTAAAATTCAAAATATAGTTTCCAGAGTTTACAAGTTCTCTATTCCCAATTGATATTGAATTAAAAATGAAATGAGTTATTCTATAAATACGCCTACTCATTTTAAAACCTTGATTAATAACCTATAAACACCTTTCGAATTAATTAATTCGCAAAACCTGTTAATTACCAAATCTAACTTATACAATCGTTTATTTTAAGACTGTTATTGTATATGTTGTAGAAAAATGAGCAGGCTTATTTGGTGGCAATGTTAATAATCCAAGTCCATTATTAAAGCAATCAGGGGCCCCACTTAAATTTTCAATGGCTATACTCTTTCTGTGTGGTGGAGTATAGACCTGTAAATAAGGATAGGAAGCATCAGGATTAATTGTCAGCTTTAATGCTTCATTTTGTAGCGTACAAGTTGCCCCTTCAGACTCAGTCAAGTGAAAACAATTATCAAGAAAAATATCTTTCAACAATATCCCTGACTTAAATCTACTATCTACAAAAGTTTTTCCGGTGGGAAGTAGAGTGTCATCAAATTCGACGTGCTTATCAGTAGTAAAACTGAAAACACAATCATCAACTGTTGCCCCCAATTTAAAATAGGGATGCCATCCTTGCGCATAAGGAATTGCGTGTTCATTGTCATGTTGAACTGTTGTGGCCACAGATAATTTATTTCCTTTTTCAAGTTTCCAAACTTGTACTATCGAATATCTAAATGGATATCCAATATCATCTCTATTATATTGATAGGAAAGTTGAACAGAAGCTGACTCTTCTGTAGAGATTGCTTCATCAACAGTGAAAATTACATCAAATGTCAACCCGTGAATGGCATGATTTCCTAAGAAAGACTTTTCTACCTGATAATATTTTTGAGCAAACGCATACTTACCCTCATTCATTCTGCAAGTAAAAGGACTAAGAAAGGCACTCTTATATCCATTTCGAATGTCTTGTAAAGCCTCTTTTGGCGATTCAAATGCATCTATTATGTTTACCAAATTCCCACTTTGCTTTACACTGAATTTATTTAGTAATGCACCAAAAGAAAAAATTTCTGCTTGAGTTCCTGACAAAGAATCTGCCAACGTAATAACAGGAAATAATCCTGAAGTATCAACAATCGTATTAAAAGCCATCATCGTAAAAATTTTAGGGGGTAAATGTAAACAATAAGTAGTATATCTTTTAACGTCATTAAGGAAAGCAAACAACAAAATAAAGAGGTCTTCGAAATATTCGAAGACCTCTTTAACCTAACCATCGAAATAACTCAATCTATTGTTATCCTAAATATAAGAAAATGGTTGAGTAACATTAGTTAATTGATACATTAATATGTTTAACTACTTGTTTTAATTGATTCAAATTGCTGTTTTGAGCAACAAAAACCATGTCATAAGTCTTGCCTGACTTGAAAGTAGAATCTACTAAAAAATAATATTTGGCATAAACTCCATTTGCCTTGATATATTTCATTCCCTTTGTAGGTGTATTTACAAAATTTTTGATAACTGAAGTTGGGAAATCATGGCGCACAAGTTTCAAATTAACAGGAGAAGTAATTAACCAATCTTCATTATCTGGGTTATTTTTCACAGTTGTCGGACCAGGATCGAAAGTGATAGGATAAGCAGATTGAATAGATACACCACTTGAATTACAAGGTTTATTATTTATTACAAGTGGTGCGTTTATAGCATTGATACCAAAGTCGCCAATATTCCAAGCATTGTAATTAGTATTGATAAAACTGTAGTGAGGATTGTTTTTTATATTCACTTGCGACCATCCTACAAATTGGAAATAAGGAACCGTATCAGTCGTTAAACTCGTTGAAGAAGTAAAAGGAGCAGCAAAAAGAGGTGTAAATGTGCTATCAGAAAGGACATTGTTAAGAGTCAGGTTTTGAACTTGCCACTTTCTTTGCTGAGTAGCTGCATTTTGCTTACCTAATACTTGAAAGCCAATATAGACAGAATCTGAAGTATTAAACTTTGAGATATCAACTGAACCAGAATTCACAAAACCTGTTGTAGTTATTAAAGGCCATTTTGCTAAGCTTGTAAGATTCTCCCAATTAGCATTAGCAATGCCAATCGAATCATAACTCTTAAGATCTGTTGCAATTTTCAATAAAAGCGTATCTCCATAATTTGACGAGTTAGCTTGAGACAAGGAAGTTTGAAACTTCAAAATATTTGTTCCTTGTTCATTTGTTCTATTTATATGATTGTAATTAAACCCAGGTTTGCCTGAATAAAATAGAATCTCATCCACTTCTTTATTAATAGAAAAAACAATTGTATCGCCAATATTATAGCTTTGTTTATCCGTTTCTACATTAAAACCATCTGCGGACTTGGCATCTATCAACTTCTTACAACTTGAATTGAAAAAAGTGACAAACGAAAGTAGGAGTGCTGTAATCGTTAATTTATATGTGTTCATAATTGTTTATTTGTTTGTTACCAACCAGGATTTTGACTCAATGCCCCTTCTAAAGCTAATTCAGCTGATGGGATGGGATATAAACTATATTTTTGTGGGTTAGATAAAAAGTTATTTACACCTAAAAGTGAAGATGTTAAAATTGATGAAGTAGGGGCATTTGAATTACCTATTGCGTCTTTCACCTTACTCATTTTATCAATCAAAACAGACAGTCCCCATCTCTTTAAATCATTTCGGCGAACGCCTTCAAAACATAGTTCTCTTGAACGTTCTGCCATGACGCTATCTAAAGTAATGGATGGAGCATCGTGGCTATTATCATTATATGCCCTCCTTCTTACCTGATTAAAATAACCCAAACCTGTTGAAGACCCACCATTTACCATTAAATCAGCCTCGGCAGCCATTAACAACACATCAGCATAGCGAATTATAGGGAAGTTTGAAGAAGTAACTGTCGTACTTTTTGTCATATTCATTTCATATTCCCTCCTCCACTTAGCAACAGGACGGTCAAAAGATGTCACATAGCCCGTACCTTGTGTAACAACTGGAATCGTTAAAATTGCACCTGTAGATGGATTAATAGTTATAGTGCCTGCTTTATAATTTTTTCCAGGTGACGGAAAACTTGTGGTTAAAGTAGGTGCAGGAGAACTTACATATCCACTACCTCCATTAGTAACCGTGAAACTAAGTATTGCACCCGTGTTAATATCAACATTAGCAACAGCAGTTGCACCTGACCCATAATAAGTAGTGTCATAATTAATTTTGATTGGAACACCATCTTTAAAAATTGTATCCCTCACTTTTATAGTCCTGCCAGGAGTGATAGTCACTTTTGAACCTAATGGCAATTTATTTGAGTTAGAATCAAGCGTATATGCCGACAACACCCAATCTTTTCTTGTATCTCCAGTACCATATAAATTTGATAATGTAGGAAAGGCACGATAGATACCCGTGGACCTTGACGTGGTAGAAGGACAAGTAATGCCCATAAGTACGCCTAGTTGTTGTGTAGCCAAATAGCCTAATCCAGCATAAGAACCGACTCCGTTCGAAAGAAATGCTGCATCCCACATCCCTTCTGTTAGATTTCTATCTACAAAATTATTCTGCATATTATTGATGAATAGTCTTGCATAGGCAGGTGTATTAGGATATTGTGGATGAGGTGTATTATTCAAAGAATGTACATTTTGTTTAATCGCTTTTTCAGCCCAATCCAAGGCTTTTTTATAATATTCTTGCCCCCCATTATTTGGGCTACCTGCTGCAGACAAACAGACTCTTGCCAATATTCCCTCAACAGCAGTTTGTGTTATTGTAGTAGTAGTTTGTGCTTGATTAATAGTTTGGACAAGTGAATCAGCAGAAGTCATATCCTTAATGATGGAATCGTAAATGTTTTTGGTGGGTGTTTCCGGAATATCAAAGCTTGTTCCTAAATCTGAGGTCAAAGTGGTTTTATAGGGAACATCACCAAAATTATTTACCAATAAATAGAAATAATAGGCTCTTAAAAAAAGTGCCTGCCCCTTGATGTTAGCCCTCTTTGTCTCATTCATTATAGGTTGATTAATCACACTCAATAAAATATTAGCTCGCTCAACTCCTGCATAAAGTGCCTTCCATAGATTCAAATAACTAGCATCATCGCTTGAAGAACGAAAAGCTTCTGTTAATGCTTGAGTTGTGGTGTTTGTTACACTCAATCCTGAATTGAATCCTTCATCATTTCCGGCAGCAAAGTATCCCCACATTCCCCAACCATATAATTGTTCTGCCTGTAAAGAACTGTAAATTCCTGCCAATTGATTAGTCAACTGAGCCTCATTTGTCTTATCTGTAGTTTGAAAGTTAAGCGGATCTAGGCTTATGTCCTTTTTACAGGCACACAATAAGCAGATAATTGAAAAAAATAGTAATGCCGTTGTTTTATTTATATTTTTCATAATACTTGAGTTTGATAGTGATGATGAATTAAAAAAGAATATTTGCACCAATCGTATAGGTTTTATAGCGAGGGTAAGGCGTATAATCAAGTCCTTGTGCCAATGCAGCCGAGCCTGAACTAGGCTGAATATACAAATACCCGACACCTCCTGTTGCAGAAGAACCTGCAAAACCTCCTATTGGAGATGTGGCCGAATTAGCCCCTCTATATGTAGACACTTCTGGATCTAGCCCACTATATTTAGTCCAAGTAAATAAATTTTGAGCAGCAACAAATATTCTGAATTGATTGATTCCCATCTTACGAATGATATTTGATGGCAGGTTATATCCCAAGGTTACTGTTTTGAATCTTAAATAAGATGCATCCTCTACTAAGCGAGATGACAACCTAACTTTTCCGTCCAAATCTGTACCACCCAAACGAGCATTTGCCCGTGGGATATCATTTGTTGGATTATTAGGAGTCCATCTATTGGCATAATCAGCAAATTGGTTTGAATTTGCATAGTAATTACCTCCGTTATTAAACACCATCGTGTTAGCATTTAGCACATCATTTCCATAACTCCATTGAAAGAATATGTTCAAGCTAAATCCTTTGTACGAAAAGTTGTTGCTAAAACCTCCTGTATGAATGGGCAATGGGTTACCAATAATGGTGCGATCATTATCATCTATAACGCCATCTCCATTCAAATCTTTGTATTTAGGGTCGCCCGGTTGTACTGAATTTGCAGTAGTACCATAGCTAGCAATACCGGGCTTAAGAATATATGTCCCGTTTGAAAGTTTATTGAAATCAGGATATTGATAAACTCCACCCCATTTATAGCCATAAAATTCAGTCATTGGATATCCAACTTTTGCAATCCAAGCAGTTGTGGAATTTAAATTCCATGCTGTTTGTCTAACATCTGTCCCATTGTAAAAACTTACAATCTTATTTTTATTAAAGGCTATATTGAAAGATGTTGTCCATGTGAAACCCTTTTTTTGAATGTTTGTGGTTGTCACAGAAAATTCAATACCACTATTTCTGATGTTTCCTGCATTTTGATATTGAGAATTAGTTCCATTAGCATAACCTGCAATGGCAGGCAACGGAACTGCCAAAAGACTGTTCTTAGTATCTTTCAAATAATAATCAAACTCAATGAGTACCTTGTCTCTAAAGAAACTAAGGCTAGTTCCCAAATCTAATTCATGCGTTGTTTCCCAAGTGATGTTTGGACTTCCATAAAAAAAGCCAATCATTCCAGGTGTATTAACACCATTTATTGGGTAGCCATAATTTGTACTAAAACCCAATTGATATAGATAGGCAAAATCGCTCACCCTATTGTTACCTACTAAACCATAGCTTACTCGAAGTTTACCATCTGTTAATACATTGGATATTTTTTTAGCAAAGTTTTCTTGGGTAAAACGCCAAGCAAATGCTCCTGAAGGGAAGAATCCCCATTGATGTCCCGGTGCAAAACGTGATGAACCATCCTCACGACCCGTTACAGTAAAAATATATTTTTCAAATAAGGAATAATTTACACGACCTAAAAAAGAAATCAACCGATTATGGCTAGGAGAATACCCCGCTTTTGTTGCAGTACCCGCACCTAAACTTCCAATACCTAAAAATTCTAAGGCTTGTGGAATTTGAATAGAGGTATATCCATTTCCATTTGCCTTACCATAACTATAAGTAAAACCAGAAACGGCATCAATAATATGGTCTTTATCAAATCTTTTCCTATACGATAAAGTTGATTCTGTGAGATAATTATTATTGTTATTGTTATTAACAAATCCATTTATCTGATTAATTGGATTATAAAGCACCCCATTACTATTCAATGCTAAGTTACCCTGTGATGTTTTTGAATTATAAAATGCCTCAGTCGTTAATTTGGTATTGGAGATACCACCTGTTATTTTAAACTTTAAATCTGTAGTAAGAGCATATTCTAAAAATGTATTTAGGGTAGTAGTACTTGTTATGCTTTTTCGATATTCGTTTAATGCCTGCTGTTTAGGGTTAACTAGATTATCAGGAGCAGTAGAAGATGTATTAATGGCAGAACTATCAATGAAACCTGTTTCAAGATTAGAACCTCCAATAACATCGACTGGTCTAAATGCCCACATGTTAAATACAACTCCTCCTCCTGTACCCGCAGTTGGCATTGTACCATAACTTGAAGTATTAGAATAATTCAAGCTTCCACCAACCCTAACTTTATCAGATAGCTTCGTATCAAAATTGATTTTCCCATCATATTTCTTTAAACCAGTATTGATTATGACCCCTTTTTGATTAGTAATTGAACCACTCAAGGCGAAACGAGTATCTTTATTTCCTCCTGTAATTCCAATATTATGAGTTTCAAGTCCACCTACCTGAATCAATAAGTTTTGCCAATTATAGGGTTTCACATGCTTATAGTAGTCAAGATCTATCCCATTCGCTAAATCAATATATCTTCTATTTCCAGTAAGTATAGTTGTAGTAGCTGTACTTTGAATACTATCTAATTCCAATTGAAGCTTTACAAACTCATAAGGGCTAAGCATATTCATACGTTTAGTAACATTTTGAATACCATCCGAAAACGCATAACTAATCTTTGTAGGTTCTGCTTTCCCTTTTTTAGTCGTAATCATGATAACACCGTTTGCACCTCTCGATCCAAAAATTGCAATTGACGAAGCGTCTTTCAATACTTCAATTGATTCAATATCATTTGTATTTATCGAGTTAATATCTAAGTTTTCAATCGCAAAGCCATCTACAACATATAAAGGAGAGGTTTCTTGACCAGCTGTACCTCCTCTTATTACAATTTGAGAACCGCCACCAGGTTGTCCATCATTTGATGATACAGTTACACCCGCTATTCTACCCGATAGTGCTTGATCGAAAGATGTGACAGGAGCTTTTTTAACTTCGTCCATATTTACTTTACCAACTACGCCCGAAAATTCTTTCTTTTTTAAACTTCCATAACCAATCACAATCACTTCATTCATGCTAGTATTAGCCTCCACTAACATCACTGAAACAGAGCTCTTGTTACCTACTTTAACTGATTGGGTAATGTAATTAATATAACTGACAATGATTGTATCTGAAGGGCTTGCGTATAAAGTGAAATTTCCATGGTCATCAGCTTTTGTTCCAACACTCCTTCCTTTAACCTTCACTGTAGCTCCAACAAGAGGAGTCTTGTCACTTCCCATTATATTCCCAGTTATTTTTTTGGACTGCTTCCCCATGTCATCGTCGTTCTGTGCGAGGAGACTTTTTGAAATAAATAATAAGGTGAAAAATAAGAAAATTCTAGAAACCCGTCTTAGGTTATTCATGCCGCAACTCGTACTCAATATGCTATTCATTTGGAAGCGTTTGTAATATCTATAAATAATGAAAAGCGAAAGTAAGATTTGTTGATAATAATCTGTCCACATTGTGTTGCAAATGATAGTTTCAATGTTGCAAAAGAGGCTATTCTATGCTACTAATAATATTTCAATCGATAAAAAAACAGCTAAGACCGAGGTTCTTATATAATGTTTGAACTATAGTCAATCTTCAATTTAACCACTAACTATTAACTTAGAAAACATTTTGCAGTTCTCATTTTCCACTTCAATAAACTTAAACCCAGATTACTCAATAGACACGTTATGAAATTCAGAAATACAAAAAGACAAGCTTTTATACAGTTTTTTTGACTGATGACATAATAAATCCCGTTGAAGTCAAACAAATCAAGTAAAAGCCGTGTTTGAAGTTGTTGTGAATTGTAATAGTGTCCTTTTGTGTAATCTGGGTTATAAAGTAAGTTATTGGTTTTTACTACGAAAATCGGGCAAGGCTTTTACACTGAGTTTATCAAACTGCTACTCTAAAAGGCAGTCCTTTTCCTGACGGGTTGGAACATTTTTCTCATGAAGACAATGTTTCGCTTCACAGTAGCTTTTGACATTTTGTGCATGAAAAAAGAAATGTTGACAATTGATATGTCATTTAAAGCAACAAATATCGATTTGACTTGCAATGTTGAAATTACAAATTTAGAATTCTACCCTAGTCTTTCTAAAATCCGATTCAGCATTGAATATTTGTTTTGCTGTGGAAATTTCTATATTTAAAATCACAATAAATCGACCAATTTCTTATATTATATTCATCTTAACCACCATTATTTTCTATTATTAGGATAATAAAGTTTTATCAAATTACTTTGCGACATTAAACGTTTCAAAATTATTGCTATCTCTAAGTTGAATGATAACAATAAAGTATATAATCAATAAACACACATTAGTTAAATGAAAAAAATGTTCCCACTCTTGCTTTTGCCTTTAACAATTCAAATTGCAAGCGCACAACTGACAGTTAAGAAAGTAACAACACCTGCTAAATTAAATGAGGCAACCTATGTTTCTAAGGTTTGGGTAGCCGATAATGGCGATGGTACTTACAAAAACCCAATCATTCATGCCGATTACTCCGATCCGGATGCCATTCGAGTGGGCGATGATTATTATTTAGTGGCTTCAAGTTTCAATTATGTTCCGGGATTGCCTATTCTTCATTCAAAAGATTTGGTGAATTGGACAATTGTTGCCAATGTATTTACGCAACAACCTCCCTATTCTCGCTTTGACAGTGTACAACATGGTGGTGGTGTTTGGGCTCCCGCAATCCGGTACCATAAAGGGGAATTCTATATTTATTACCCTGACCCTGATTTAGGCATTTATGTAGTAAAAGCAAAGAATATTACGGGCCCTTGGAGTGTCCCATTATTAATTAAAAATTCAAAAGGATGGATTGATCCGTGTCCTTTTTGGGATGAAGATGGCAAAGCATATCTGATAAATGGCATGGCCGGAAGTAGGGCAGGCATCAAAAGTTGTTTGATATTGAATCGTATGTCGGAAGATGGCACAAAATTACTTGATGAAGGTGCATTAGTATTTGATGGACATGGAAAGCATCCTACAATCGAAGGACCAAAGTTGTATAAACGAAATGGATACTACTATATTTTAGCACCTGCCGGAGGAGTGGGTACGGGTTGGCAATTAGCAATGCGTAGTAAAGATATTTATGGCCCTTACGAGGATAAAATAGTACTAGAAAAAGGTACCGCAATCACAAACGGTCCTCATCAAGGGGCTTTAATAGAAACTCAGACAGGTGAAAATTGGTTTATTCACTTTCAAGACAAGGATGCTTATGGCCGTATTGCTCATCTAGAACCTGTTAAATGGGTAAATGATTGGCCTTTAATGGGTGTTGACAAGGATGGCAATGGCGTTGGAGAACCTGTACTATCTTATAAGAAACCAAATGTTGGCCAAACATATCCTAAAAACACCCCTCAAGAATCGGATGAATTTAATGAGAGCAAACTTGGATTACAATGGCAATGGAATGCTAACCCTAAGAGCAATTTTTGTTTTCCTGCGGGAAAAAGCTATGGATTCCTTCGCTTGTACAATGTACCTGTACCTGAGAATACCACTAATTTTTGGAATGTGCCCAATTTATTAACTCAAAAGTTCCCTGCACCAGATTTTACGGCTACCACAAAATTCTCCTTTACACCAAGAACTGATGATGAGGAAACAGGCTTGATAATTTCTGGCATTGACTATGCATATATTTCTGTAAAGAAAACTGCTAAAGGTTTGGTAGTATCGCACACTAAATGTATAAACGCTGAGAATGGTTCACCCGAGAAAAAAAGCAATGATGTAAGCGTAAAAAGTGAAACTCTTTATTTTAAAGTCACTGTCAAAAATATTCTGCCAAATACTAATGATTATACCACCTATAATATTGCTGAAAACAGTGCTTATGGAAATGCACTCTGTACTTTCAGTTATAGTGAAGATGGCAAATCGTTTACAGCAATTGGCGAGCCATTTGCAGCAAAAAAAGGAAAATGGGTGGGTTCTACAGTGGGTATCTTTGCTATTCGTCATGGCAAAACCTACGAGACAGGATATGCCGATTATGATTGGTTTAGGATTGATAAATAACTATAATGACATTAAAAACGCTATTAGGGTATCTATTCCTAATAGCGTTTTTAAATTAACTATTTATAAAAACACATATCCATACTCTTTTCGGGCTTAACTAACATTTCCAATATTCGCGGCTTGTTTGTATATTCGTCTACACTTACTTTTGACAAAACAACAAGCAATGAATCATCTTAAAGATAAGTTTCTCATCAATCCCGATATACACTTCCTCAACTTTGGTTCCTTTGGTGCCTGCCCAAAAGAGGTATTTGATAATTATCAGCAATGGCAACGACTACTAGAGTTTGAGTCTGTTCAATTTATCAATGTGAATGGGGCAGGTTATCTCGCTGACTCTCGTGCTGCATTAGCAAATTATGTTGGCGTAGAAGACAAAGACGACCTAGTCTATATCACGAACCCTACTTTAGGAGTAAACATGATTGCTAAAAACCTAATTCTTTCTCCCGGCGATGAAATTCTCTCTACAGATATTGAATATGGTGCTTGTGATAGGACTTGGGATTTATATGCCGAGAAAAATAATGCCATCTATAAAAGACAGAAAATCAATTTACCAATCACTACGAAAGAAGCCTTTATTGAAAACTTCTTCGAAGGGCTAACAGATAAGACTAAAGTAGTGTTCATTAGCCATATCACTTCTTCTACAGGATTAATTTTACCTGTCAAAGAGATTGTGGAGATAGCTAAATCAAAAGGAATATTGACAATAGTTGATGGTGCACATGTTCCCGGGCAGCTACCCTTGTCGATCAAGGATTTAGACCCCGACTTCTACACAGGTGCCTGCCACAAATGGATGATGGCAGCTAAAGGATGCAGCTTTTTATATGCACACAAAAGAGTACAACACCTGCTAAGGGAACCCTTGATAGTCAGTTGGGGATATAAAAGCATCAAACCTTCGGGTTCACAGTTCATAGATTACAATCAAATGATTGGCACAAGAGACTTTTCTGCATTCTTAACAGTACCTTCTTGCATACAATTTATGCAAGAAAATAATTGGGAGAAAGTGGCAAAACAATGTCATGAGATGGTATTGAGTAATGCCCCAAGATTCTTTTCATTATTAAAAGCCTCTCCTATAAGCCCATTGACAGATGAATGGATTGGACAAATGTTGAGTATTCCAATCAGAACGGAGAAACCTGAAGAAACACAACGCTTATTGTTTACAAAACACAATATTGAAGTCCCCTTATTTCGTCAAGGCAATCAGGTTTTGATTCGCTATTCCATCAATGGTTTTAATACACAAGAAGATTTAGATGCACTATTTGAGGCGTTAAAAGAATTAATGGATAATTGAAAATGATATGGGGATTAAAGATTAAAAGAAATCATGCATCAATTGGGGTTATGTTTGTGAGAAATAAATTTATGTCATCAGTCGATTACAATAAATAAAATTTCGCCTCACAATAAATTGCTAGAAAAACTTATTCAGGAAGGTGGTGTTCCTGCAAATAGAAAAGCATTAAAAGACTTACAATCATTTTTTATGAAAGAAACTCCTAAACCTGCTGTTGAACAATTAAGAGAACCTTCATGGAGAACGAATTAATTATTAATGCACTGATTTCCTAATTGAATACCTTTATAACAATATGAATGTTGTTACTTTCATTAACCTTCATTTCAACTTTCTGATTATAATTTTATTAAATATTTATTGTATAAAAAGGTTGCGAAACTAATTTAATTAAGCAAAATTAAAATTTATCAATCTTAGATATGGAATCCATTTTAAGAAAACAACTCAGAGATTTTATAATTATTGCAACTGTGAATCTTTCTAAAATCACAAAATGAATAGAATTGCTACGTTTGTGGAAGGAATTGCTACATTTCAGAATGGAATTGCTACGTTCATGAACAGAATTGCTACGTTCGTGAATGATTCAGGCATCTTCGTGCTTGGTTCAGCTACGTTTCAGAGTGGAATTGCTACGTTCGTGAATGGAATTGCTACGTTCGTGAATGGAATTGCTACGTTCCAATTTGTCTCCCTGACGTCAGGAATTTGTTCATTGACATCAGGAGATAACAATTGAACTCAAAAAACTGCTTTCATCTTTCTTTCTCAAACCAATGTGCTTTTAGGTATAGAAATGATAATATTTATGCACCAATTAAATCTTTCTACAAACATTTGATTTTATTTCTGACTTTCGTAGCCTAAATATATAAGATTATGCAGTTCCGTAATTTAAAAATGATTGGATATGTGGTTTATGGCAGGGGTAGCTTTAACCAACTTGATGAAATATTAGCTCCTCAACGCAAAGGGGATTCACCGATGATTTTCCTAGTAGATCATTTCTTCGAAGGAAAGGCTTTGCCAAATAAAATACCCCTTCGTGGAAAAGATAAAATTATTTATGCCGATGTAACCTTTGAACCCAAAACAAAACAAGTGGATGCACTTGCCAAAATATTGAAAGAGGAATTTGGAACAGTAAGTGGCATCATTGGAATTGGAGGTGGTAGCACACTCGATTTGGCAAAAGCGGTAAGTCTGATGATGACAAATCCAGGTTCAAGTGCCGATTATCAAGGATGGGATTTAGTACAACTTGCGGGCGTATATAAAGTGGGTATTCCTACTTTGAGTGGTACAGGTGCAGAAGTATCTAGAACAACAGTATTGACAGGTCCTGAAAGAAAATTAGGAATGAATAGCGATTTTACTCCCTTCGACCAGATAGTTTTAGACCCAGATTTAATAAAAAATGCTCCTGCAAATCAGCGTTTCTATACGGGAATGGATTGCTATATTCATTGCATAGAAAGTTTGGAAGGAACCTTTTTAAATGAATTCAGTAAAAGCTTTGGTGAAAAAGCCTTACATCTTTGTCAGGAAATATTTTTGGGTAATCAAACATGGACTGAAGAACACGACGAGAAACTAATGATGGCATCTTATGCAGGGGGAATGAGTATTGCTTACAGTCAAGTAGGTGTGGCACATGCAATCAGCTATGGATTAAGTTACTTGCTAGGTACCAAACATGGGGTAGGTAACTGTATTGTAATGAACCATATTGAAGAATATTATCCTGCAGGTGTTGCTGAATTTAAGAGAATGGTAGAAGAAAACAATATTGATATTCCACAAGATATCTGTAGCGGATTGACTGACGAACAATTTGACAAGATGATTAATGTGAGTTTGGGTATGAAACCATTATGGGAAAATGCTTTAGGCAAAAATTGGGAACAAATCATGACTAGAGAAAAACTAAGGGCTTTATATGAGAAATTCTAGAAGAGTAGTTAGTGGTTAGTGGTTAGTGCAAAATTATTTATTTGTGATTAATAAGGTTCGAAAATTCGAACCTTATTTTTTTACTAAGAATTAAAGCGAGTTTTTTACATAAAACGTATAACCTATAACTTACAACTTCCACCAATCACTCCAATCATTTCAAATCACTCTAATCAGTTATAAAAAACAAAAAGCCGTTTCAATAAATGAAACGGCTTTTATATTAAGTTAATACTACTAATTATTTCTTAGCAGCAGAATCAACTTTAGCTTTTGCAGAATCAACTTTCTTAGTTGTGTCAGCAGCCATCTTAGCAGAATCAGCAGCAGCAGCAGCCTTGATAGAATCAGCAATTTTAACAGAATCAACAGCAGGAGCTTCAGTTTTACCACCACCACAAGCAGCAAATACAACTGCTAAAGAAAGAACAGCAAATAATTTTTTCATGTAATTTATTTTTTTAATTAATTAATTAGGTGCAAATATATAATTGAAAATTGAATAGACAAATTTTTTATTAACATTTTTATTTCTTTCTAAAGAATATCCGTATCGGAACCCCTTTAAAATTAAAATTCTGACGCAATTGATTCTCCAAATAGTTCTTATATGACAACTTAATATCCTCTGGATAGTTGGTAAAGAATGCAAATGAAGGAACGTGAGTCGGAATCTGTGTTACATATTTAATCTTTACCAAATTTCCCCTTACCACAGGAGACTGATAAGATTCTATCGCCTTCAACATCACTTCATTTAATTTAGAAGTGGCAATCCTACGTTTCTTACTTTCACAGACTTCCAAAGCAACTTCAATTACCTTAAATATTCTTGTCTTTTCTTTCGCAGAAATGAAAATGACAGGCACATCTGTAAAGGGAGCAATTCTTTCCTTCAATAATTTCTCATAATCGCGGGCAGTATTTGTTTGCTTATTCTCTACTAAATCCCATTTATTCACTACCACTACAATCCCCTTGCCCTTACGTGTAGCCAAGCTAAAAATATTCACATCCTGAGCTGTAATCCCATTCACTGCATCAATCACCAATAAACAAACATCCGCTTCATCCATTGCACGAATAGCACGGATAACTGAATAAAATTCAAGGTCTTCTTTTTCCTTTGTTTTCTTACGCAATCCTGCTGTATCAATCAGGATAAATTCCTTCTGAAATAAATTATAGTGTGTGTGAATGGTATCTCTCGTAGTACCAGCAATATTACTTACAATAGTACGGTCCTCCCCTACCATTGCATTCAACAAAGATGACTTTCCAACATTCGGCTGCCCCATGATAGCAATCTTAGGCAATTCCTCTACTGCCATTGCAGCATTCACATCTTCAGGTGTAATTGGTTCTACAATCGCATCTAGCAATTCTCCCGTACCATTTCCACTAAGGCAACTAACGGTATAAATTGTATCGAAACCAAGGCTATAAAACTCGTTTGCATCCAAATGACGTTGACCATTATCAACCTTATTAACTACTAAATAGACAGGCTTCTTACTTCTACGTAATAAATCTGCCATTGATTCGTCTAATTCGGTAATGCCATTCGTAACATCTACCATAAAGATGATGGCATTTGCCTCTTCAATAGCAATCTTAACTTGCTTACGAATTTCCGTTTCAAATATATCTGAAGAATCAGGCACAAAACCTCCTGTGTCTATCAAATTAAACAACTTGCCATTCCAATCTGCTACCCCATATTGCCTATCTCTCGTCACTCCGCTAATATCGTCAACGATTGCTTTTCTTTGTTCCAATAACCGATTGAACAATGTACTTTTTCCCACATTTGGTCTGCCTGCTATTGCTATTGTATATCCACCCATAATTGTTAGTTGTTAGTTATTAGTTGTTAGTGATTTCCAACAATATTTATCACTATAAACTATTAACTCGTAATTCGTAATTGTATATTCGTAATTGATTAGTGATATCCGAATTCTTTTAGTTTCAATTCGTTGTCACGCCATTTCGGTTTGACCTTTACGAATAACTCTAAGAATATTTTTTGTTGAATAAATGCTTCGATGTCCTGTCTTGCCGCAATACCAATCTTCTTAATCATATTCCCACGTTCTCCTATGAT